>JAAUOQ010000184.1 GCA_012034795.1 Leptolyngbyaceae cyanobacterium CRU_2_3 | reverse complement strand
TCTGGGGGGCTGATCTCATTCTTCCCGCACGCAAGATTGAGATAACTATACCTGACAATCTCCGTTGTCAGGTATAGCTCTTCAGGAATGAGTTTGAGCCAGTTTTGTTCCTTCTCGATACATAGTTCGATATATGGAGTGATCAGGCAGAAGAGCGGCACAATCCATCAGACAGCCTTTTGTTTACGTAAGCTTGATGAAAAATTGATACCGGCTTAATATCAATATCCCTAAAATCCGTACTTTTCCGCAGCCTTTGCCTCAATCCTAAAGCCAATAATGGGGGAGTTGGCTCACCTATTTAGGAAGAAACAATGCAGCTTCGTCAACTCACCGCTGGAATTGCAGCTTTGGCAGCGATCGCCTCTGTCATGTCTGCAACCTCTGCTCAAGCGTTTTCATTCAAAGTCACCTCTGGAGTTGCCAATCCTACGACAGGAGCAACAAACCAGGGCGCATTTTCCGAATTTGCAAAATTCAAAGGCACTACCACCGTAGACTTCAACTCTGGTAAAGCCCCCACCACGGGATTTGCAAAATACAGCTTTTCCAACCAAGGCAAACAAAGCAGCGTCCGTGCAGATATGTGGGCCCCTGTGGGCGCAGCAGGTGAAAAGAATACGTCTAGCTACCTAGCAGCCTTTCAAGGCGATAATGTCGCGATCAGCCTAGCCAAGAATTTGAATTACTTCGGGATTGATTGGGGCGCTGCTCACGCGGGTAATACCTACTCGTTCTACAACGGCACTCAACTCGTTAAAACCTTCACCACAAAAGATATCGAGGCTGCTGGTGGTTTCAACACCTATTCTGCACTGCATCCTGGTAGCGGAGAAGGTGCTCGCAATCAGAAACAGGGCAACGGCTATGTGCATTTCTATGCGGATAGCGAGAAAGACATCTTCAACAAGATTGTCATCTCTCAAGTTGGCGGTGGCGGGTTTGAAACCGATAACCACTCTTTCCGCGAAGGCTCAGGCAAGTTTAACTTTAACACCGAGTCTGTGCCCGAACCCGGCGTCACGATCGGTCTGATGTCGGTTGGCGGTTTCTTCTTACGTCAGCGTCGTCAAGCAAAAGCCGCAAAAGCAGTTTAAATAACCCAATTCCTAGCGACAACCTTTGAGCAACATCTATTTAAGGAATTGCATCTCTGATACAGCAGAGGTGCAATTTTTTATGCGATCTTTAATAGGCAATTTCCGTTGAGCCATCAACCCATCTAAAATGCTTTTTTAACCCCTCAATAAAAAGGCGCAAGGTCACCATATGGCGGATAAAACATTTTTAGAGCCTTCCCTGTATGATTACGTGCTTTCCGCTTCACTGCGGGAGCCAGAACTTTTGCAGCAGTTGCGGCAAGAAACCGCAAGCCATCCGATGAGCCAGATGCAAATTGCCCCAGAGCAGGGGCAACTGATGCGGCTGCTGGTGCAGTTAATGGGAGTCAAAAAAGCACTAGAAGTTGGCGTATTTACGGGATATAGTTCTCTCTGCGTGCGATCGCCCTCCCCGCCGACGGTAAGTTGGTGGCTTGTGATGTCAGCGAGGAATACACAGCAATTGCCCAACGCTATTGGCAGCAGGCAGGGGTTGCCCATAAAGTCGATCTGCGGATTGCCCCGGCTCTGGAAACACTGGATCATTTGCTGGCTACAGGCGAAGCCAATACCTTTGACTTTGCCTTCATTGATGCAGATAAGGGCAATTATGACAACTACTATGAGCGATCGCTGCAATTGGTTCGTCCGGGTGGGTTAATTGTTGTTGATAATGTGCTCTGGTCAGGACGAGTGGCCGATCCCCAAGCACAGGACGAACGTACTGCAAAAATTCGCGCCTTCAACCAAAAACTGCATGCGGATCAGCGCGTGACTTTGAGTATGCTGGCGATCGCCGATGGGTTAACATTGGTACTCAAGCGATAAGAAACCTTCTATATTTTCTACTCTTCATCTCTCTATCCTCTTCAACGGCGCTACCAGCACCTTATCGACCCGATTGCCATCCATATCCATCACCTCAAAGCGAAAGCCTTGCCATTGAAAGTGATCAGACGCTCGTGGAATTTGCCCTAGTTGCATAATCACAAAGCCTGCTACGGTTTGGTAGTTGCCTTGTTCTTCTCCAGGTAACTCCTCTACATTCACGAGTTCTTTGAGTTCCTCGCTGGATAACATTCCATCCACTAGCCACGAGCCATCATCTCGGCAAATAATACTAGATTCTTGGGGATTATCCGCAAAAGGGACATCTCCAATAATCACTTCCATCACGTCATTCAGGGTGATTAGTCCCTGGATCACGCCATATTCGTCTACCAACAGCGCAATGTGTGTACCCGATTGTTTAAACAGTTCCAGCACTTTCAAGGCATGGGTATTTTCGGGAATGAGTAAGGGCTGGCGCAGCAGCGTGGCCAGGTCAATGGGCTGACCCGACAGACTCCGAGCTAAGATATCCGCCACATGCACAACACCCAAAACATGATCCAATGCCTCCTGACAGACAGGCAGGCGGCTATGACGACTGTCAATCATTTTGCGCCGGTTAACTTCAGCCGAATCATGCAGATCAAGCCAGACAATATCAGGGCGGGGAGTCATGAGCGATTTAACTTGCTGGTCGCCCAAGTGAAACACTCGCTCCACCATGTCTTGCTCGGCTACATCAAACATGCCGGCTTCCGTACCTTGCCGCACTAACACTTTAATTTCTTCCTCTGTAACCAATGGCTCGCCAGAGGGGACATTGGCGCGCAGTAGTTTCAGAATCAAGTCAGTAGAACGGCTGAGCAGATATACGATCGGCGAAACCATCTTGGCGATCGCCTGCATCGGAGCCGCAACGCTGGCTGCAATTTTTTCAGGATGATTCAGCGCCAGTCGTTTAGGAGCCAGTTCGCCAATAATCAGTGACAGATAGGTGATGATCAGTACAACCAGTGTGAGGGCGATCGCTTCACTGGAATTCTTCAGGGCTGGAATCTGCCCAATATAGAGCGCTAGAGGCTGAGAGAGGGAAGCCCCACCAAACACCCCCGTGAGCGTGCCAATCAAGGTAATTCCCACCTGAACCGTAGATAGAAAATTGTTGGGGGAATTTGCCAGTTCCAATGCCGCTTTTGCTCCTACTTTTCCTTGATCAGCTTGCTCTTGAAGACGGGTTTTACGGGCTGAGACGATCGCCATCTCCGACATTGAAAAAATGCCATTCGCGATCGTTAGGAGCAAAATAATGAGAATTTCAAAAGTCATTGCAGTCTAGAACTTAATGGAACAACCAACTGGTAAACACATATTTCTGCCCTTGCAAGATAGGCAACGATTCGTGAGGATGGGTAAAGTATGCAGGAAAGACAAGCACAGCACCCATTTCAGGTGTCACTTTCAAGTTTTGGCGATCGAAATAGGTTTCGCCTCCTTCAAAGTCATCATTCAGATAGCCCACAATACTGACATCTCGCGTGGGGATGCCTTGTTCCAACTCCTGAAATCGGCTAGCTAGCAAAATATTATCAATATGGCGTTTGTAAAATTGTTTTTCCTGATAGCGCAAAATTGTGCAAGGTTCTGCGAAGGGAAATTTAACCCCATAGTTTTGGTATAAAAGTTGCTGAACTGTAACTAACTTGCCGAACAAAAGTTGATTGGTCGAGTGTAGTAGGGGTTCAGACCCACCCAGTTTCAGCATGTCGTTGCTGCGAACTTGATTATCGACTGTTTCAACCAAAATAGCGGCCGCTTGAAGCTGGCATTGCTGCGTAACTTGAATAATATGCTGACATAAGGAAGGTTCTAGCAGGTTTTTAACAAGAAAGATTTCGTTGCCTAGTGGGGTAAGAGTGTGAGGAGGCATAAGCCGATCGCCTTTCCTAGGGATTAGGAATGAGTGAAATATGAGTAGAAACAAGAGTCTGAATCAAAATGTCTAAATGGCGTTAGAATGGCTCAGCCTATGCTGAGTTCACTTGTGTACCAGGTTGACTTTTGTACTAGTACAACAAGGCAAGAGTTGGGCTACCGTACTACAATCAAAATCAGCGTCGGTTACCCAGCGCTCCACAATAATCTACAGTAATCGTTGTCTAGAGTCCGCTAGTTCACAGTTATAGAAATATAAGGACATTATCTTGTCCAACTCCATTATTAGTTTACGTAAGTCTCTCCAACCGCTCGATCGCATCGCAATTCTGCTGATTCTGCTGCTGATTCTGCTGATCGGCGGCATTGTCTTGAAGGGCGATCGCACTGCCCCTAGAGTGAGAGATTTCACCTGGCAAAATCGCCAAGTCGGGGCGGAGGATACAGCCTTTATCCTCACCTTCAACCGACCGATGGAGCAGTCCAGCGTGGAGCAAAATTTGCGCTTAGATCCCCCCTTACCCGGAAAATTTAGCTGGGCAGGACGGCGCATGGCTTATACCCTGGACATGCCTGCCCCCTACGGTAGATCTTTTAGACTGGAGCTTCAGGGTGCCCGCGATCGCTTTAGCCAAGGTGAGGATGCTCGTAGCCAGATGCAGCCATTTACCGGACAATTCAGCACGCGCGATCGAGCCTTTGTCTATGTGGGTGTGGTGGGCAATGAAGCAGGACGGCTGATTTTTCAAGACCTGACAACCCAACAGCAGCGGATCTTAACCCCTGAAAACCTGGTAGTCATGGATTTTAAAGCCTATCCTGAAGGCGATCGTATCTTGTTTTCGGCCATCGATCGCGTCCGTTCGGAGAGTAGCTTATTGGATCAGCAGCTTTATACCGTCACGACGGGCATCACCATTAAAACGGCGGCTAGCAAACCGGGAGGGATATCTATACCAGTCTCGGAACAACGGATTACCCAGCCTGCTGGTATTGTAGATTTGGTTCTGGACAATCAGACCTTTCAAAATCTCAAGTTTGACCTATCACCTGATGGACAAAGCATTATTGTCCAGCGTGTGAATAAACAAGATCCCACGGAGTTTGGCATCTGGCTGTTAAAACCAGACGCTCCTCCTACCCCGATTAAGACTGAGCCAGGCGGTGATTTTTTGATCACTCCCGATAGTACAGGGTTGGCTATGTCTCAAGGACAGGGCATGGCCATCTTGCCAATTGCTGAAAATGCCGAAGCGTTAGACTTTTTGCCCAAATTTGGTGTGGTTCTAACTTTTGCCAAAGACGGTTCGGCGGCAGCAATGGTGAAATTTAACACCGATCCCAGTAATCCAACGCGATCGCTGTTCTTGGTCAACAATCAGGGGACGGACAAAGAACTCCTGAAAACCGATGGCTCAATTCTCAGTGCCCAGTTTGATGCTGCCCAAAAAAATCTTTACTGTTTGATCACGCGCCGGGTGCCTGGAGATGTTTACCAGGAACAACCTTATCTGACGGCGATTCATCTGGCCACAGCAGAGGTGATTGACCTGCTGCGGTTGCCGATCCAGCGAGATGTTCAAATGAGTCTGTCACCCGATGGACTAGCGATCCTGTTTGACCAAGTAATTGATGCAGCTAATAACCAAGCTGATCAGTCACAAGTGGGCGCGATGCGGGGAAGTGAAGGAAAGGCGATCGCCACGAGCAAGCTTTGGTTGGTGCCTGCCCTTCAAGATGAGAAAGGAATCCCTGTTGCTGCTGAGCCGCAAGAACTAGGGCTGACTGGCTTACGTCCACGCTGGCTACCCTGATTGCCCATAGCAATTTTCAATTGAATGGAGTAGTGAATCCGCTATGATATCAGGATGAACTTTTGCAAATTTTTGTACAGCCCCCGTTGAGAAAGTTGTCCATGAAGAGAATCCGCCGCTTCTTAATCTTTTCCTTTCTAGCAACCTTAACCGCCGCTTTTCTGATTGCCTGCACGGGCAGCGGCGGTGGATCGGCAAACGCCAAAGCTCTGATTAAAGTGGGTTCAAAAGACTTTACGGAGCAATTTATCATTGGCGAGATGTACGCCTTAGTGTTAGAAAAAGCAGGATTTCAAGTAGAGCGGAAACTGAACTTGGGCGGTACCCCAGTCGCGCAAGCAGCATTACAAAGCGGCGAGATCGATCTGTATCCAGAGTACACGGGCACAGGTCTATTAACGGTATTAAAACTGCCTGTCAACAGTGATCCCCAACAGGTGTTTAGTACCGTTTCTGCGGAGTACAAAAAGCAATTTAGTCTGACCTGGCTTGATCCTGCTCCTATGAATAATACACAAGGGCTGGCCATGACAGAGGCAGGTTCCCAGAAATATGGTATAAGAACAATCTCTGATATGGCGAAAAAAGCAAGTCAACTGACGCTGATCGGTGCGCCAGAGTTTGAAGTGCGAGAAGATGGTTTGCCAGGAATCAAGAAAAAATATGGTGACTTCCAGCTTAAGTCATACAAGGCCGTAGATTCAGGGCTGCGCTACAAAGGGCTGGTGGATGGCGAAGCGGATGTGACTGTTGCCTATGGTACAGATGGCGAGATCAGTGCATTCAAGTTGGTCTTGCTGGAAGATGACAAAAACCTATTCCCGCCTTACCAAATTGCACCTGTTGTCCGTCAGCAGATCTTAGATACCCATCCTGATGTGGCGAAAGCGCTCAATTCGCTAGCTCCCAAGTTGACCACGGAAATTATGCAGCGTCTTAATTATGAAGTCAGCGGTAAGCAGCGGGAGCCTGACGAAGTTGCCAAAGAATTTCTGACTCAAGAGAAATTCCTCTAGGGGGGTAAGGTTTCAGGAATTGAGGATTTAATGTGAGTGCTATTCGGTTTGAACAAGTTTCTCTCCAGTTTCCGGGTACGCCTCGCCCTGCCGTAGACCATTGTAGCTGTGAGGTTGAAGAGGGTCAGCTTGTTGTGATTTTGGGCCCCTCTGGGTGTGGCAAAACAACATTGCTGAAAATGGTCAATCGTCTCTATGAACCCACTTCAGGCAAAATTAGTTTAAACGGTCAAGATATTCGCCAGTTGGCAGTTACTAAACTGCGGCAGCAGATTGGCTATGTGATTCAGCAGTCGGGGTTGTTTCCGCACATGACGGTGGCACAAAACGTTGCGGTTGTCCCCAAACTGCTAGGCTGGTCGCGTCCAAACATTCAAGCACGGATTGATGAACTACTGACTCTTGTACAACTATCACCGCAAGAATATCGCCATCGCTACCCTGCTCAACTTTCGGGTGGGCAGCAACAACGAGTCGGTCTGGCACGAGCGTTGGCAGGCAATCCGAGGGTGATGCTAATGGATGAACCGTTTGGGGCGATCGATGCTATTACCCGAACAACTTTGCAGGACGAGATTTTGCGGTTGCAACGGCAGCTTCAGAAAACCATTCTGTTTGTGTCGCATGATGTGGAGGAAGCGCTGCGATTGGGCGATCGCCTGTTAATCATGGAAAAAGGGCAGATTATCCAATACGATACGCCTTTTAACGTATTGACCCAACCTGCTAATGATTTTGTCTATCATCTCGTTGGCGCAGATGATATGGTGCGACAGTTGAGCCTGTTGCGCGTAGAGAGTGCCATGAAACAAGTGCCTGCAACCTACTACCTTCATGGCGATCCAACTGTCGAACGGCGAGATAGTCTCCGCAGTGCGCTCTCTTTGATTTTGAAAACAGGGGTTCCAAGGCTCACCGTTCTAGAAAATGGTTCGCCCGTAGGTGTGCTCACCCTGGAACACATTCGAGATTTAGCAGGAGCCAGGGTTTAGCCCCTGTGTTGTGAATTTTAGCTCTGGAACCTGATCAAAACTCAAACTGGCAAATTCTGCCGGGGATTAAACGACTCTAACTGCCGCAGTTTCTCATAGAGTTCTCGTTCCTGGGAACTCAGTTCTTTAGGGGTAACAATCTGGATCTCGACAATCTGATCACCCCGATCGCCATCTACCCAATATCCTTTGCCGCCTAATCGAAGCCTCTGACCCGATCGCACCCCCGCTGGAATCATCATTTTCACCAGTCCATCCAAGGTGGGAATTTCAATGGGCCCGCCCAAAACGGCTTCGGTCGGCGTAACGGGGATTTGGCAAAAAATATCTGCGCCATCCAACCTAAAAAAAGGATGCGGCGGCACATCAATGGTCAGGAATAAGTCTCCTCCAGAGACCCCCTGACCTTTAAGTCGGATTCTTTGCCCCGTCAGCATTCCAGGAGGCATATTCACCTCTAGCGATCGCCCATCTTCTAGGCGCACCCGTTCCTCGTCCACCTGTATAGGGCCTTATCTAAGGGTACGGTCAATTTGGCCTCAGCATTTCTAGGACTGGGGGCGCGAAACTGTATAAGCAGTTTTGGTGGTTTGGGGCGATACACTTC
>JAAUOQ010000183.1 GCA_012034795.1 Leptolyngbyaceae cyanobacterium CRU_2_3 | reverse complement strand
AATAGGGCTGGCTGAATAGGGCTGGCTGATAGGGCTGGCTGAATAGGGCTGGCTGAATAGGGCTGGCTTGATAGGGCGACTGGCTCTATGACAAGTACCGACAGGTCTGAATCATCATAAAGACTGCTTGAAGATTAGGGGAAATCATACCATGTTCAAAAAGGCAGAAATTAATGGGCTGATCATGGCAGGCGCTAGGCAAGCTGCAAATATTGCACTACTGCTTGGGCGATCGCCTGATTTCCATCTTTTGCTAGGGGTTCCAGTACGCGAGGGGGGTGCAGAGGTTCCTCCAAAAAGCTCCAATCGCCTTGAAAAAATTCGGCAGGGGTAAGAATGCGGTGATAGGCGTGGTCTTGAATTCCCTGAAGCAGTACGGCTGCTTCAGCAAAGTCTTCGCGGGTGGTAGAAATAATCGGAACACCCATACGGCAAGCCTCAGCAAACGTGCTATAGCCCGGTTTTGAGATGACGCGATCGCACAACGGCATAAAATCTACAGGGCAATACTGGCGATCAGTAATTCTCACCAGATTGGGCGCGTCAGGAATCTGGCGATCGAACGTGATGAACTGCCAATCCGGAAAGCGCTGAAGATTTTGTACGGGTACTTGATCAACGCCTAAGCCTCCAAAAGTCATGAGGATGGTTTGTTCGGACGGTGCAGTCAGTTGAAAAGTTTCTCGCAGTTCTGCCTGGGAAAAACTGGGCGTGCTGCCGGTTAAGCCAACATCAATCATCTGGGGAAAAGCGCTCATAGGTTCATGAAACGGTAGGCGAAACAGGCGATCGCATTGGCTAAATTGGGCTGCAATCCAGTTAGCCATCTCCACAAATTCACCGCCCCAAGGACGATAGATAAAATCCCAGCCAAAATTACCGATCAGCCAACCCGGAATCCCAGCAGCGCGGGCAATGGGTGCCGCCAAAGGCGGAATATCGCCTAGGACTAGACTGACCCGGTTCTGACGAATAAAATTTACCTCTGCGGCAATTATCGAACGGGATCGATCAATAATTTGCCTGAGTTTTGCCAGAGTGGCAACTTTGTCCATCGTCAGGCTATCACCCTGCACCACGCCAATATCTAGAGCGATCGGGCGATGAATAAAATCGCCCTTAAGATGTGCATCCAGTAGTGACCGGGGCGCAGTTGTGACCAAAATGACTAGCACCTCTGGCAAACGTCGCTGAATCTCTGCCACCACTGAGCACATGCGGGTGGCATGGCCATAGCCATGATTGGTAATTGCAACGTAGAGGATGGGGTAGGGCATAGGAAAAAGGAAAAAGGAGAGGATTGGCGAGTCCTTGATATTTTTTCATTTCCTCCCATTTCCTCCTGTAAGGTTCTGTAAATTTTTACGGATTAGCCCCTCATTCTAGAATCTTTATCGCTACCATCGCTACATCCCTTATTCTCTCTGGGCTAGCTTATGCGATCGTTTCAAACTGCCCCTCCAACCTCGGAAGCAGAAACTCGGACGCGGATCTTAAAGTCCGCCCAAAAGTTGTTTGCTCGCCGAGGTTACGATGGCACAACCACGCGAGACTTAGCTCAAGAAGCAGGAGTTGCCGAGGGCACCTTATTTCGCCACTTCGAGAACAAAAAAGCCATCCTGGTTGAAGTGGCAACTCAAGGCTGGATAGAGATTCTCACCGATTTGCTCACCGAACTCAGCGAAATGGGCAGCTATAAGGCGATCGCTCAAGTCATGAAGCGGCGCATGCTCAACCTACACAAAAACGCTGATTTACTGCGGGTCTGCTTTATGGAAGCCCAGTTTCATCCAGACTTACGCGATCGCATCCAAACCGAAGTCATTGTCAAAATGACGGATGTGGCTGAGGCATTTTTCCAAACTGCCATGGATCAAGGGATTTACCGTCGCACCAATCCTCGCATCGTCGCTCAGGTATTTTTGGGTATGTTTGCTGTTGCAGGCTTCAGCCGCGATACCGTTATGCCAGCAGAATCTTCGCCTCAAGCCATGCTGGAAATGGCAGAAGGCATTGCTGATATTTTTCTAAACGGTGTGCTGCCTAGATAGGGCTGCTGTCCAGATAGATGAGGTAGGCGAGGCAGGCACATGAGACTATTGACATCTACGGTTGACAGGTTTGTTAAAAACACGATACATTGCAGCACAGTAATGAAGGGGAGTAGCTATCGGTTCGGAGCATCATTGCTACCGAATCGGACTGTCTCAAGTCAACATGCTGGTGATGAACCTGGCTGAGGCAACAAAAAGTTTGAGTTCGCTGTTCTAGGTTAACGTCCTAGGATTAGTGATTTCCACTCTTTTGGAAGCGAGACCTTCACTGAGTCCACGAATAGCGTGGGCTTGGTGAAGCCCATGCCTCTCATCAAGCCCACTCAAAATCTCTACATCTCTTTGAGAGGCTTGAGCATGTTAACGGCATTTACTGCGGCACTTTTACTGACCACTATTTCTGAACTGGGCGATAAGACTTTTTTCATTGCCATGATTTTGGCAATGCGCCATCCGCGCCCCATTGTCTTTGCAGGAGCCAGCGCCGCCCTCGCCCTGATGACAGTTCTCTCTGTCTTAATGGGGCAGGTGGCTGCTTTGCTGCCCAAGCCCTATGTTGCCTGGGCAGAGATTTTGCTGTTTTTGGGGTTTGGGCTAAAACTACTCCACGATGCCAGCCATATGTCTACTCAATCAGCTCTGGAAGGCTGTAAAGAAGCTGAAGTCGAAATTGCCCAGGTGGAGACAAAACTCAAGCGGCAAAATTATTGGTCAGTTCTGGGGCAAGCATTTGGACTCACCTTTCTGGCAGAATGGGGCGATCGCACCCAGTTCACCACCATTGCCCTAGCGGCTGCCAACAATGTCGTGGGTGTAACGGTTGGAGCCATTCTTGGCCATGCCCTGTGCGCTTTCATAGCCGTTCAGTGTGGTCGTTATGTCTGTGGCTACTTCTCGGAAAGAACGTTAACTGGAATTGGCGGTGGGTTATTTCTGCTGTTTGCTGGAGTAGGATTTGTAGAACTCATTTTTCACGGGGTATAAAGTATTCTCAGCAATAATTATCAGTCGATCATAATTGCATATTGACGATCGCCTGATTCTAGAAAACCCCCTCACTTCTGGTAGGATTACAGATTAAACACAGCTTCGCTAACCAGGTGTTTCTGTGATTCACTAAAGTGGGTACATTGGGAGGTGGAAGCCTTGATCCCAAAGCCATGCTTAGAGGTGAGTGGAAGCGCTGAGGGAAAAGAGCAGACAAAGGTGCGCTATCTGTGGAGGCGCTATCTAGGGAACATCAGCCAGTTCTACGTCTTCATGTATTGATGATTTCTGTCGAAGACAGCAAGGAGAAACTGCAACCGTGAGATATCGGCTATTGCCTAGTTGTCTGCTGCCCGGAATTTTGGGCGCTTTTGGAATTCTGCTGTTTTCTTCACCTGCCCAGGCAGGTCGGCTGCAATCGTGGCAGTTTGATCCCGACGACAACCGGTTTACTCTCAAAACAGATGAGGGGGTGCAGCCGCGTGTACAGCTTGTCCCTAATCCCACTCGCTTGGTGATTGACTTGCCCGGAACTAGTTTGGGGCGATCGCGCATCAATCAAACCATTGGGGGCAGCATCCGCGAAATCCGCATTGCTCAATTCAATGCCGAAACCACTCGTATCGTTATTGAACTCAATCCTGGATACCGCATTGAACCCAGCCAGGTCGAGGTGCGTGGCAGTAGCCCAGAAAATTGGACTGTTCAACTGCCGGTGCAAGCAGGTATTGCAACTCACACGGATCCGCTACCCATTCCAGTCAGCGGCAATCCCAGCCGCATTCTCTCGATCACCCAAGCGCCCGATGCCAATGCAAGGACGGTTAATGCAGGGACTGTCCTAGAAGGTGTGCGGGTAACGCCAGATGGCTTTTTCTTTCAAACGAGTGGCAAAAAGCCAGAGATTGCTCAAGAATATAGTGACGATCGACGGCAGCTTGTTTTAGAGCTAGAGGACAGTGCTATTTCACCCCGACTCAGCCAGGAAGAGATTGAGGTCGATCGCTATCGGGTTAGCCGCATTCAGTTGGCACAAGTTGAAGGCGAAAACCCTCCTGTGGTTCGGATCACACTCAATTTGGCAGGAGATAGCCCTGAGTGGCAGGCAACTGCGACGAACTTGGGTGGTATTGTGCTGGTCCCCGCAGATGGTATAGCTGCTGCCACTCCTAACAACCGTACTTCTCAATCTCTGACTTCTCGGAATCAACCTCCGCGACCTACCCCCCCAAATCAGACTCCTCCTGCTACACCGCGACCTATTCCTAATCCCTCGATTGAGCTTCCTAATGTGGCAAATCGTCGTGTCCGGATTGCCATTGACCCAGGACATGGCGGACGAGACCCAGGTGCAGTGGGGATCAATGGTTTGCAAGAAAAATAGTCGTTCTAGACATTGCCCAACAGGTAGCAGAATTGCTAGAGCAGCAGGGAGCGCAGGTAATTCTCACTCGCCGCAATGACAGCGAAATTGACCTGGAACCTCGCGTCCGAGATGCCAACCAGGGCAATGCCAACCTGTTTGTCAGCATCCATGCCAACGCCATCGATCTGGCTCGCCCCCATATCAATGGTGTCGAGACCTACTATTACGCTTCTGATGCTGCCCGTCAGTTGGCTCAAGCCATTCAAACTAGTGTGGTTCAAGGCACTGGCATGCGGAATATTGGCGTCAAGCAAGCCCGCTTCTATGTACTGCGGAACACTCGCATGCCTGCGGCCCTCGTGGAAGTGGGTTTTGTCACAGGTCGAGATGATGCCCCTCGCCTAGCTGACCCGGAGTTTCGCGATCGCATGGCAGAGTCCATTGCTCGCGGCATTCTACAATACGTGCAGCAGCGTCTTTAAGCGGTGTCTTTAAGTTCTCTATATCCATCATTCATGCCTATTTCCGCCGACCAACATCAAGCCCTCGAAGCGCTAATCCGAGATTGTGGTCAGCAAGCACAACGGATGGCAACAGAAAAGTTTCAGGTTTACGAAAAGGGGCGGGACGATTTTGTCACCGATGTCGATCGCGCCCTCGATGCAAAACTTACGTCCGGTTTCTCACGGCTGTTTCCAGAGGACGGCATTATTACTGAAGAAAACTCTCAATCCTGGCAAAATCTAGGGCAAACCATCGTCGCCTCTGGCTGATTGACCCGCTCGATGGTACAGAT
This sequence comes from Leptolyngbyaceae cyanobacterium CRU_2_3, assembly GCA_012034795.1. Classification (GTDB taxonomy): domain Bacteria; phylum Cyanobacteriota; class Cyanobacteriia; order Elainellales; family Elainellaceae; genus Drouetiella. Next base: position 3,113 of record JAAUOQ010000183.1, on the reverse strand, counting down.
GACTTCATTCAAGGGAAACCTGACTATGCTGTGATGGTGGGCTTGCTAGAAGCTGCTCAGCCCATTGCAGGCTGGATTTATGCACCTGCGTTTGACCACCTTTATTGCGGTGCATTTAATTGGGGACTGTTTCAGCGATCGGGTAATCATCCACTGGCACCCCTGATCCCTAGCCCACCGGCTTCTCCTTCCCCTACCTTTTGCCCCATGCTGATGGGCTACAAAGACCAGCGTCGTTATGGCCAAGCAATTACTCAGTTCATTCCAGGCACACAGTTTGACTGCATGGGTAGCTTTGGACTCAAAGTCATGCGCGTCCTTAGCGGTCAAGCCGGACTTTATGTCTACCTCAACGGGCGCGTCAAACTTTGGGACACCACTGGCCCGCTGGCCCTCGCTAAAATGGCTGGCTTAATTTGCTGCGATTTAAACGGCGAACCTCTACAATTCACGGCCAATGCACTAAACCCTCAAACTCTGGCTCACCATCAGCCCATTGTGATTGGTTGGCCGGAGTATGTGGCAGCCTTGCGATCGCCCCTTCAACAAGCTGTTGCCCTGGTGAGAAGTAAAACAAATTAAGCCTCCATCTCAGCCATAAAGTCCCCCATAAGGTGCAAGTAAAACTTCGTGAATTCTCTTAGCCTTGAGCTATGGGTTTGGATTTCACCCCAAGGGTTTGCGGAAAGCTCAACCTCCAAGGTGTATCTAAACTAAGCAGGCGGTGGTCATTAAGAACGTAGGTTCACCATACCATCGTCAACTCTTATCAGGGAGGACGGACAATGAAGTTCAGAACTCTAGCGGCTTTAAGCGTACTACCTGTCCTAGTACTGATGGCGCCAGCTCGGGCCGAAAATCCAGTTCAAGTGCAACAGCTTCTCGAAACAGGTGCTTGTTATGGCTGCAATCTGGTAGGGGCTGACTTGAGCCAAGTTCATTTGCTTGGCGCTGACCTGAGAAATGCAGATATGCGGGGAGCTACCTTGGTCGGCGCTAATCTGGAAGGGGCAGATTTAACTGGAGCAAACCTAGAAGGGGCAGATTTAACTTCGGCATACTTGACCAACGCTACCCTCAATCATGCCAACCTGAACTCTGTCAACTTAACACGGGCCCGCATTTACCATGCTGATGTCTCCGATGCTCTGCTGCAAGGCATCAACCTGACTGAAGCGGAAGTATATGGCACAAACATTAGTATTGGCGGAAATTAAACAGTACAGCCAATTTATAGACCAAAGAGAAACGACAAACTAAAATGTAATGAATCGAGAGGCGTATCCGTACGTCTCTCGATTTTGTAGGAATAGCATAAACAGAATAATATAAAATTGTCGCCTAGGTAGCTTGCTAAGATTAATTAGCTTTAAGCTAAATTTCAGTGAGCTTGAGCGTGAAATTGAGAAAATTAGCAAAACCCGCGCTAAGATACAACACACCTGAGCGATGGCTGGACAAGCAGTGCCAACTAAAAGTGTCTGTTAAATCTGAAAATTCATTTGAGCGATGGTATAGGACTCGCTTCACGTCACTTAGCTTTACGTCACTTGTTGTTAAAACACCCTAATTTTGCAGTCGAAGTAGCATGACTCCATGGATCGGTATAACCCACGTGAAGCTCGAGATGTCTCTCTAATTCGCTCAGCCCCCTTTTTTGAAGGATTGCCTGAAGATGTAGTAGAAAAAGCAATCGCCCATGTCGTCATTCGCAATCATCCCCAAAATCAAGTCATCTTGCTAGAAAATGATTGGGGGAGCGCTGTATACTTCATCTTGGAAGGATGGGTGAAGATTCGCACATATAATTTAGATGGCAAAGAAATTACGCTCAATGTCTTGGGGAAGGGAGAAGTTTTTGGGGAAATGGCTCCATTAGACGAGGTTCCCCGCTCGACTGATGTACTGACGCTTGTGCCCACGGTGATTGGCAACATGCCCTCCAGTGATTTTGTCCAGCTTTTGAATATTGAGCCAAAAGCGGGGGTTCGCCTCGCCCAACTAATGGCCCGGCGGCTGCGCCAGGTCAATCGGCGGCTACGACTACGCGAATCTGATAGCGTTTCCCGCGTTGCCGATATTCTGCTATTTTTGGCAGATGGACAAGGAAAAACAGGGACTCAGGGAATTGAGATTCCCAATTTGCCCCACCGAGAACTCAGCAGTCTCAGTGGGCTGGCCCGAGAAACTGTCACCCGTGTGCTCAGCAAACTAGAGAAAAAAGGACTCATTCAGCGCGATCGTGACATTCTCTGTATTCCCGATGTGGACGCGTTAGAGCGAATGTTGGTCTAGATGAATGAGGATCTAGATGAATGAGGATCTAGATGAATATTCAGCTTTCCAGTCTTGCACCAATATGAAGGGCGATCGCTGCCATACCCTCTAGGCTAAGCGTTAACCTGCCTTGTGAATCAACCGTGAACTCAGAAGTACAGGAGCCCCTGGGCATCCATCCTCCCGTGATTACATCACAATATCGACCTGCGGGTAGGCGGGTCTGGAAGGTTTGTGTCAGCAACTGAGGCGACCGATTGATCACTACAAAAGCTTGATTGCCTCGCCCAAAGGCAATCTGATTGCCCTCATTACTCCACCAGTGGGTCACAGGGGCGTTGGGCGAAATCTGGTTGCGGAAATTGACCATCTGGGCGATCGCAGGACGCCGATGCTCACACACCCATTTGCCGAAGCAGTTGACTTGTCTATTGCGATACACTGCGTCTGTATGACCGTTGGCATCGGCAGGTGGTCCTTGATCTGAGGTGGAGAAGGCATAGCTGGACATGATTTGAGGAGTCCCGTAGGGAAACGCCAGCATAAAAATATTGGCGAGATCGTATAGCTTGCCGTCTTTGTAGGTGAGATAGGTGCCACCGCCGCCGTGTCCGCGCTGCTTGTCATGATTGTCGATAAAGACGATCGCTTTTTCGCTGGGCATGAGTCCCCAGGATTCACCCAAAGTCTGAAGCTGGCTTAAGGTTTGCCCCCCGATCCCTAGAAATTTTGCCCCAATCAACTTACCATACTCAGACTCAATCACATTGCCATTGGCATAGTACTCGCTTTTGCGAACCGCTTCGTTGCCTGGATCGATCACTTCTTGATAGATA
>JAAUOQ010000182.1 GCA_012034795.1 Leptolyngbyaceae cyanobacterium CRU_2_3 | reverse complement strand
GTCAGACCCTACCCTGCCAGCATCAACATCGCCACTGCCTTTAAAGCCCGTCTTGGATACTTGACCCGTCTCACCCGTGCCTAGTGGTTTACTGCGCCATTTGCTAGCTTCTGGGTCGAAATAAAGCCAGGTAATCCCTTCTTCAGAGGCAATCAGGGCTGAGTCTAGATTGGAGCCTAGCTTGCTGCGATATTTTTTGATGGAAACGCCATGAACGACATGGTAAATTACATCATCGATATTCTGGATTTCTTCGCGCTCCCACTCAGAAGCCCCATAGACATCATCGGGCTGTGTAAACAGCAAGATGGGTGTAATAGAGTGAACACTGTTGGGTGCACCGACAATGGGAAGTGCAAGAACTTGCAGTTTTTTGTCTTGGGTGAAATAGCCCACCTTGAGACGGTGCATTGCCGTTGCTCGACCAATGTAGCGGGCTACCCAATCCCGTTCTGAGGTTCCAGGATTCTCCAGCCAAACGATTTTGCCTCCATTGGCATCGCAGTTAATCATGGTTTGACCATATTGGTAGCAAATCACGATATCCGTCCAGCCATCTCCGTTGATATCGGCATGATGCATACCGACGGGACCCAGAAACTTCGCAATATTGGTTTTTCCCAATTTGGGTTTCGATACCCGATTACTTCACCCAAATTAAGCCCATAGCCTACAAGGTCTGGTCTGGAATCATTGTTGATGTCAAACGCTTCAATCCAGTAGCCGTCTAGGCGACGATCTTCAACAAGTTGCCGTTCAAATTGAGGTTGCAGAAGTTTTTGTGTTTGCATATAACTTACGTCAACTTCCGACATAATCTTGGTTCTAGACTGGCTCAGATATAGTAAAAATACTGAAGCTCTAAAAAGCTATGAAATTAATTTGCTAGTTTTTACTAGTGTCTAGTCCACAAATCTGATGAGGTAAAGCGCTCTTCTTACTGATACAGAACTGCCTGACCCAGAACTTACTGATACAGAACTGCCTGACCCAGAACTTACTGATACAGAACTTACTGACCCAGAACCTACTAGTCAAGATAGATAAACCAGATGATGATACTGCTACCTGAATCCTCAAAACTTGTTCTGTTTGTGCTTGCATCTTTGACACTTTCCATCATGCCAGGCCCTGCTACGCTTTATATCATGGCCCGCAGCATTAATCAGGGCAGAAAGGCTGGATTTGTCTCTGTCTTGGGCATTGCTTCTGGTAATTTGGTTCATATTACCGCTGCTGCATTAGGGTTGTCGGCTTTGCTGCTCTCTTCGGCTCTGGCATTCACAGCCGTGAAATATTTGGGTGCAGGTTACCTGATCTATCTGGGCATTCGGAAATTGACCGATCGCGAAGATCTTCACCTCACATCTTCTCTTGACTCAGATTGCTTCAGGCGGATCTTTTTTCAGGGATTTGTCGTCAATGCTTTGAATCCGAAGGCAGCCTTGTTCTTCATTGCCTTTCTGCCTCAGTTTGTTGAGCCAGCCAAGGGATCTGTGTCCCTACAAGTGATTGGGTTAGGACTGATTTTATGGCAGTTGCGAGTGGCGGTGATTCATTCTATGCCCTCGTGTCTGGGACGATCGGGCAATGGCTCAAAAGCAATCCTCGGTTTCGGCGATCGCAAAGATATTTTACTGGAGGAACTTACATCGGTCTGGGGATGGTAACGGCTCTATCAGGTTCCCACACTCCAGGTTCTCATACCCATTGAGAGCTATAGCGTGTAGGTGATATAGCGCTTTGTGCTTGTGATAAAACCAAAATATTTTTGAAAGCCTCGCTCCGCGAGGCTTTCAAAAAATAAGCTGTACTCTATTCAATTGAAAATTGCTATAACCGACAATCAGGTTACAGGCGGTACCTTATCTCACCCTAGCAGTAACCGACTCAGTCTCTTCAGGTGTATGGCACTTGCCAAAATGGGAAGCCTAGAATGAAGAATCCCTCATATCTTCATCTTGCTCTCCAGCTATCACGACGAAGGACGCTCCTTATCTATGTCATACGCATTGCCCCAATTCCAAAACTTGCCGTTCCAAAACTTACAAGAGCAGGTCACGAGACTTCTGCAACTCCATCAGCAGGAGCCGTTGCTGCGATCGCAAGATACAATCGCCATTGAGAATTCCTTGCGTAAGGCGATCGCTCCCACCTTTGAAATTGTCTTTGCTGGAGCATTCAGCGCTGGCAAATCAATGCTGATCAATGCTTTGCTAGAGCGAGAGTTGCTTTACAGTGCTGAAGGACACGCCACGGGAACAGAGTGTCAGATTGCTTATGCAGAGATGGATCAAGAGCGGGTCGTTTTGACCTTCCTCAGCGAAGCCGAAATCCGGGAGCAGGCAATCCGGCTCTGCCAGCGTTTGGAACTGTCTGTAAAAGACAATATCAACCGTCCAGAAATTATCGATTTGTTGAGTCAGGCGTGCCAAGCGATTATTGAGCAAGAAGGTGGCGAGAGCAAATCCGATCGGGCCAAACAAGCCAGTGCCCTCAACTTTTTGTTAGAGGGCTTTGTCGCCAACCGAGAGCATATCCACACAGTAAACAACAACACCTTTTCAATGGAGCAGTTTAATTTCCGCAACCTTCAGGAAGCTGCTAGCTATGCCCGGCGGGGGGCAAATAGTGCCGTGCTAAAGCGGGTGGAATACTACTGCCATCATGATTTACTGCGCGATGGCAATATTCTTGTAGATACGCCTGGAATTGATGCCCCAGTCAAAAAAGATGCAGAACTAACTTATGCCAAAATCGAACATCCGGATACTTCGGCCGTAGTTTGCGTCCTCAAGCCGGCCTCAGCCGGAGACATGACAACTGAAGAAACAGAGCTACTGGAGAAAACCCGATCGAATCCTGGTATTCGCGATCGCGTCTTCTATGTCTTCAATCGTGTCGATGAAACCTGGTATAACACTCAATTGCGTCAGCGCTTGGAGCGCCTGATCCAGGAGCAATTTCGCGATTCTAGTCGGGTGTATAAAACTAGCGGTTTACTAGGCTTTTTTGGTAGTCAGATTAAAGGCACCGATCGTGCCAATCGGTTTGGACTGGACACCCTGTTTGCCCCTAATCTTGCCCCTAACCTCAAAAGTGGCGAAGCCCAAGAAGAAACGCCGCAATTTGTTAGCGAGTTTAACCGCTACTGTGCTAACTCTGGTAAATTGCCTGCCGATCGCTTCCGGATTGATGTAAAAAGCTATGAGTCGCCCAACGAAAACTATGCCCGAATCCTAGGCGAAGCAGGAATGCCGCTAATCGAACAACTGATTAAAGATAGCGGTGTTGAAGAGTTCCGCACCGCCATCACCCGCTATTTGATGGAAGAAAAGCGGCCGCTGCTATTGGCAAACCTGGCAGACGATCTTCAGCCCCTGTGCATTAGCCTGAAGAAATCTTACGTAGAAACCTGGCAGCAGTTGAGCAGCCAACCGCAAGATATTACCGCTATCAAAGAGCAGGAGCTACGTCAGCTTAGCAAAGAACTCAAGCAGGTGGGCGATCGCTTCCGTCAAGATATTGAACAAACGGTCAACAATGCTGTTGCTAGCGACAACAACAGTGCGCTGGAAGGCAGTTTTCTGAAGCTAAAAGCTCGCATGGTCAGCCGTCTAGACGAACTGCTGAATGCCTTCTCCGTGGGTGAAGTCCACAAACGTGCCCAAGCTAGCCACAAACGCCACTCGGTGGTGCCTTTGTTGGGTATTCTGGCAGAAGCTTTCTATTACCTGGCAGATGGACTGGAAGAAGTGCTGGTAGATGCCTCTCAGGAAGTCGTTTTTACCTTTTTCCAGAGTTTGGTCGATCGGGTTCGGCAGCAAGACTACTATCGCCATCTCTATCGGTTGCTGGGTAACGATGGCGGCATTGAAACCAGCCTGACTCGCCTCCAGAAAAAAGTCTCTGATGCGCTGGTCAATGAAGCCCGAACGGAGTGCGATCGCTACGTGCGCGAACGTCCGGAATTTTACACTGAGGGAACCTCCTCAATGTGGCAGTTGCGCCAAACCCTGCAACAAGCCTGCCGGGGCTACGATTACCAAAACATGGTGGAAGCAGAACCCGCGATTCGCCAGCTTTTGAAGCTGGACTTTGAGCAAAAGGTCAAAGAAACAGTGATGCGGACTTTTCGCCAAACTATCAACCAAACCCTGAATGTCCACCTCCTGCAAACTGCCACCGATCAAGCTGATGTGATTTTGCAACAGTATGATCAAGCCCGCGCTTATTTGGCACAAATTCTAGATAAAGAGGCCGAAGAAAAAATTCGCAGCAATCAGCGCCAACAAGCCGAAATTGAACAGAAAATCGCAACCTATAACCAGTCTATTTCTGACATCAATACCTATCTGGGAACCATGCAACTCGATCGCAAAAACTACCGGCAATTGGCGAGAGCGATTTGGCGATTGTGCCTACTGAAGTGGATTTATTGGCTGATTCAGAAGGAGAAGCGATCGAGTCTGATGGTGCTGAGGCGATCGAACTCGTTGAAGTGTAGTAACCCTCCTATGGAATCAATCTTATGACCAAAACTCTACGAATTCGGATTCCGCCAGAAGTACGAAACTATGTCTGGGATCGCGATCGCCATCAATGTAAAAGCTGTGGTTGCCCTGCAACAGCAGGTGAGTTAACAATCGATCACATTATTCCTCTAGCAAAAGGTGGAACCAACGACATTAGCAGCTTTCAAACGCTTTGTCGTTCCTGTAACTCCCGCAAAAAGCATCACCTTGATCCGCGCTTTCAACGATATTTTGATCTGTAGTAGCTTACTCAGAAGCGACTGCTAACCTCTAAATTGCGCCATAGCGAGCGGTGTAGGTCTTGCTAGGCGCGTTTTGATTTTTCAGCCATGCCCATAGTTGATCACCCATAGAAAAGTGCCACCATTCTCTAGGATGTTGTTGAAAACCAGCACTAGTCATAGCAAAACTCAGAATTTGCCGATGGGCATGGAAGGTGGCGCGATCGCCCTCCAAAACGTTTTCCAACTCCAACCCATTTTGCCTGTCTCTCCCCTCTATACCTTGAGCAAACCTGCCTTGAGCAAACGCATCTTGAGCCAAGGAATCTTCAGCAAAATAGTGAGGATATGACCGCACTGACATCTCATCAATCGGTGAACCCATCTCTACGACATGCCCTAGTGCATCCACAAGCGACACATCTACGGCTGCTCCTGTGCTGTGTGGTGGAGGAGTCTGTGGATCGGTGCTAGGCATCGCCCAAAATTGATACACCTGATCCCAAATACTCTGCCGCTGGGCGTCTGTGATCTGTGCCAGCACCAGCCCCTCGGCTTCAATGGTTGCGGCAAAGGCGTAATCTACCAGGTATTGCTGCACTACTATGGGGCGGTAGGCATCGAAAATTTGAATACGCCAGTTTGGATAAGTCTGCTGTAGCCAGGCTTGGGCTTGCAAAAGACACTCTAGTACGCCTTGGCGCAGGTAGTAAGGTGATTTTTCTCCATAGGGAGCCGCCAATTTCATGTAAGGGTGAGGCTGTTCTACCGCAAACTCTGCCAATGGCACAGGCAGCAGCGGCTCACGACATTCCACAATCGGAATTTGTTGGTAGGGTTTCAGTCCGGTCATGCTAGCCTTTAAGCAATATCAGATGGCAAGTTGGACGCCGATCGCTGCGTCTTCAGCAGTTGATAGATTGAATCTTGAAGATCCTTCCGGGAAATTTCAGTTCCAGATTGAAGATTGTTTGATGTCTCGAAAAAAATTACACTATCGAGCGGCTTGATTGCTAACATTTGGAATAGGATGTGCGTAGTTGGCATCGGCAACGCCACAATTCCAGGATCTTTTGGAATATGAGGGCTGTCCAATACTGACTGTAAATTAGAGAATGCATAAACCGCGTTTTTACTCAGTTCAGGGTGGGTACGGTGAGTTAATGTGGTCATAACCCAGCCCCGTTCTGTGGTCTGCGGAATATAGTATTGAGGGTGCTGAAGTTGCTGAGCCAAAGCTTTGAGAACAGGGGCGATTGCTTCTACCTCTGCGCCAGTAACTCCATATCGCGGAGCTTGATCAATTAACACCTGAATCTGTTGATCTACATTCATAATCTCTAGATCCTGCTCGCAGGACTGTAGAAGTTACCTGTCTTCATAGTCTAGACCAGACTATTTAAAACGGACTTCTATTAAAAACGGATGCTTCAGCCAGGGCGTGCAACTACCATGATCACTCGAATGCATCTCTGACAAACAAACAGGCGATCGCAAATCGTGTGCTAGGTTGATAGCGGCTTAATTTACCATCGGGGGAGACTGGACGGAAGCGTGGAGGCAATTTTTCAGCTTTTGTTCAATGAGCTAAAACAGGCGGCCCGTGCTTCGGAGCAAGGGTCCAAAGAGGTTGCAGCTCGGATTACGGAAGAAGTATCTCGCATTGCTCGGAAAGCAAGCGGATTCAAGCATCCGGTGAGGTAGACACCTGGTCTACCGCTTTAGCAAGGCATCGCCTCAAGCAATGCCTGAAATACTATCAGCTAGGGTCGCATCGCGGACGGGTGGAGCTACACAGCACATTAAGTGCTGTGGTATACCGCTACATTACGCCTCCACAGGTGCAGTCTAGCTACCAAGCGCGGCTAACGCTGATTGAAGACTTTTTGCAAGGTTTTTACATTGAGTCTTTGAACGCCTTTCGCCGGGAAAACCAAATGCCCTCTACGTACCGTCCACGGACGCTATTGGAATTGGCAGAATACATGGCGTTTACCGAGCGATATGGCAAACGGCGAATTCCTTTACCCGGTCGTCGTAGTCAGCAGTTAATTATCCTGCGAGCACAGACCTTCTCGCAGCAACAACCACCAGAAATGATGGTGGATATTGAGCAAGCAGCAGAAGGAGGATCATCGGGCGACTCAGAACATGGGCGTAGCAGCGTTTCTGTGCCGCAAGTGCGCGAGCAAATGATGGCCCAAGAGCCAGAGTTGCCTGAAGATGCACTACGAAACACCGTGATCACTGAGTTGATGGCTTACCTGGAGGAGCGAGATCAAAAAGACTGCGCTGATTATTTCGCTCTGCGCCTACAGGATTTGCCAGCCAATGAAATTGAAGCCGTTTTGGGATTAACAGCCCGCCAACGAGATTATCTACAACAGCGATTTAAGTACCATCTAATTCGATTTGCCCTTTCAAACCGCTGGGAACTGGTTCATCAGTGGTTAGAAGCAGATCTGGAGCGCAATTTTGGGTTAACCCCGCAGCAGTGGCAAACCTTCCAATCTCGGCTGAATCCAACCCAGCTAGAGTTGCTTAAACTGCGCCGAAAAGGCTTATCAGATGGAGCGATCGCTCAAGCAATCGGCTGTACAACGACTCAGCTTCAAAAACATTGGACAAAGTTACTTGAACAAGCTTGGGAAATTCGCAACAATTTAGTATCCGGAACAGGTGCATCAACCGATGAATAAAGACGCAGAAGCCATAAATCAATTTTTGGCTTGGCTGTTGCAAGAACCAGACCCGGCAATTACAGCGCCATCAGGGGATATTTTCAATCAAACGACTCGTCCGGAGCAGTCCGGGGCAGTGGATTTGCAAACACCATATATCGATCCCCTCGATTCTGAAGAGGTAGCTGACATGTTGTCTGACCTTGTTGAATCGGGTTCTTTTCCCTTTGAGGAAGTCTCGTTATTCAAACCGGGAGAAAACCCTGCTGTGCAAGAACGTTTTTATAGCTTGTTGAAACACCGGCTCCGTGCCGAAATTGAGCAAAAGCCCCCTCGATTCCCTTGGGAAACTGAGACCTGCGACTATGACTCTGAGCAATCGGAGCAACTCGTCCCAGATAGAGTTCCGCAACTCTGGGCCGCTCAACTGCAAAGCCTCAGTTTGCCCGTGCCCATGCCTGATGCCCTGCTGACACAGTTATTTGATCAGTGTCAATCAGTTGTGCAATTGTCTTTGCGGGAAGGGGAAAAGTTGATTCAGGCCGTTAAGGATTTATTTCCAGAGCAGTCTGATACCCTCAATCAGCTAGCGGGTTTAGTGCTGGCATCTCCTTACCGGGGCGGAGTCATTACCCGTCCTCAAATGGGCTTCCCTAGTCACTACGATCAGGCGACTCCAGCCCAACAAATGGCACTGTCGCTACTGGCAGCCCGTAGTATTTTGGAGGCAACTACCTTTCGACTGTCAGCCAGCCAGCAATCTCTCGATCGCCAATGGCAAACGGCGCTGGGACTGCTGACCCTGACGGCAGAATATCAGCCTTTAGAAAACCGGGTTCGCATTCAAGCTCATCTCCCCTGCCAGGGAAGCCTCAGCTTC
>JAAUOQ010000181.1 GCA_012034795.1 Leptolyngbyaceae cyanobacterium CRU_2_3 | reverse complement strand
CCGCGCAGCGGGCGGAAAACCAGGATTTTGAAAGGATTCTTTGGAGCTTTGCAATCTACTGAACATGGCTGCTTCACTGTTCAGCCAGACTCGCTCAATTGGTTCGCTAAAATAATTCAGCAAACAGGATTAGCCATGCATGAAGGCGATCGCTCTCCCAGATTCTCCTCTCCTCCAGTTTGCCCCATTCTCTACCCCTGGGATACGGGACCTGCGGTTGCTGAATTGCAGGAACTTCTATGCGCTCAAGGTTTTCAGGGACTCCGGATTGACGGCGACTATGGTTCAAAAACTGAAATGGCTGTAAAGATTTACCAAAAGCGCCATAAGTTACGGATTGATGGCATTGTGGGAGCACAAACCTGGAGTTCTTTGAGAAAAAATGTCAAACCTGGAAGTCGATTGTTGCATCCAGGACGTGTTGGTGCAGATGTGCTAGAGCTTCAGGGATTGCTGTGTGTTTGCGGGTATGACGTGCGGCGGGACGGGTACTTTGGTGAGCAGACAAAAGCCGCCATCAGGTCGTTTCAGCAGCAACACCAACTTTGCCCGGATGCTATTGTCACCCCTGTGATTTGGACACTGTTGCAAGGACGCAGAATTTCGTCTCCTAGTACTTCATTACTCAGGCATCAGCGGAGAAGCTGGTCTATCTTTTAGTGCGGTTCTTTTAGTACAAGTGCTTGGGGCAAAGCTTACGGGCAAGGCTTACAGCTATACCTTTTCTTGGGCAGGAGGGATGATCTTGAACTTATTCAGAGATGCTTCTAATTGCCAAAGCAATTCAAAATCGGCTTCGGGCAAGGGAGAAAACCCAAGAGAATTGCCCTTGTTGGATAAGGTTTCTTTGGGAAAGGTTTCGCTGGTATGAGGCTGCTTCTCTAAAAAGGTGAATGCCTGACGGAATTGTTGTGGTTCTGCTGCTATGGGTGAGTCTAAGTGGCAGGGCACAATTCGTTGAAAATTCCAGCTTGCGACCTGACCTGCCCAAGCCATCGTCTCTTTGGGTGCTCGATTCAGAATCAGGGCTTGCAGAATTGGTGCTACAAACAATCGCCCGTTGCCGCGCAGCGCCTCAAAGGATTGCTGCCAGTTGGCCTTCCAGACAAACGGAAACCAGCCAAAGTAGGATTTTGGGGAACGATCGGGAGCTTTGAGAGCATCACGAATGGACTGTTTGATCTCAACGATTTCCACAGCATGAGGGCGAAAGTAAAACGCAAATAGCGAGATACGCTGCCACCCCTTGCGGCGGTTTGCTGCCATATCCTCAACCTTGTCCAAGACACTGTCCTTGGCATGGAACAGCAAAGGGAATGGATCAAGCTGGACAATCGCTGGCGGATCTTCAGGAACCGATAGGATGGTATCCGTGATTAGCAGAGTTCGCGATCGCTTGTGAAATAATGCCACTTCCTCAAAGGGTCCTAATCCTAGATTAATTGGTCCTAGAATTGCGTAGTCAAACTCATCGGCGAAGGGAACTTTGGCACTGTCTTGCGGAAGCAGTTGGGTGCGCCGGCTGGGCAATCCCAACCAACTTAGCGGCAGATTCAGCGGAAAACTCCATTGGCTAGGAGCCACAAAGACCTGCGCTTTGGGAAAGTGGCGGGCAAACGGGCCCACAAAACTTTATGTTCAATGCCAGAAACTGTAGGCAAAATGATGTAGAGGACATCGCCGTAGGCTGCCACCAATTCTTTGACCAGTCGAATACATTCAGCAGTCGGAGCCACGGGTGCATAAACTAACAATCCACCTGTTTCTAGCTTGACGACGGTCATGCGGATGGGAACGACTACGTAGAGAATTCCCTGAATTTGGTCAAAAGTCCAAAGCGTATCTTTTACCACTTCTGTCCGAAGCGTTCGCCGCTTGCCATAGGGGTAAAGCGGTGCAGCCAACCAAAACCGCCATGACCAATCTTCAGGACGAATGGAATCTTGCTGCTTCATTGCCGGCGTGTTCATCAGGTGGCTAGAGTTCAGATTCTAGTCTCTCACGACAAGGGGCTAAGGCATTTCGCTGACGTTTGATTATTCATGGGCAAAGCGGCTACTGGGTTGTGATTTTAAGACCTTGAAGGGAATACTGCTTTTTGGAGCTTTCGATACTTTACTATTACGTTGAACTAAAAGGTTTAAGTCCACTACAAAAGCAAGCTTTTGCAGTGCCATTGAAACTTTTCGTAACAATTAATCTCATAAAAGAGTAGAATAAGTCCCGTTTGCCTCTTGTATTTTGCCGCTGCGGTTGACACCCGTTGAATTCTTCTAGAGTGCTTTGTGCCTGACTAAAACCAAGTATTGCTTGAGAGCTTTGCTCCGTGGGGCTTTCAAGCAATACTCCACACCTCATACAGTTGAAAACTGCTACAGGATGTCAGTTACAGGATGTCAGTCATTGTAAGAAAAAGGGGGTGTCATCCCAAGTGCACAATGCCAGTGCTTAGTGTTCAGTCCAAATTGGAAACTTCGTGCAATTAACCCCTAATATCAGTTCATCTCTCCTGAAACCTAACTGTAAAGCGGAACTCCCCTTTACTCTCCAAGATCTGAAGGCAGCAATTCCAAGTCACTGTTTTGAACCTTCTACCTGGAGATCTCTGGCTTATTTCTTTTTAGATATTGGACTCATCGCAGGATTGTATGCGATCGCCGCTAGCCTAAATTCCTGGCTATTTTTCCAGCCTTCTGGTTAATTCAAGGAACCCTATTTTGGGCATTGTTTGTAGTCGGACATGACTGCGGCCACGGCTCTTTCTCCAAGCTGAAATGGCTCAATAGCTTAATCGGACATCTGTCGCATACTCCCATCCTGGTGCCCTACCATGGTTGGCGGATTAGTCACAGAACCCACCATGCCAACACAGGCAATCTGGATACAGACGAAAGCTGGTATCCAGTTTCGCAATCTAAGTACGAACAAATGCCCTGGTATGAAAAGCTATTCCGCTTTTACTTACCACTACTGGCTTACCCGCTCTATCTCTTTCGGCGATCGCTGATCGTCAGGGTGGCTCCCACTTTCTGCCAAGTAGCCCGCTGTTTCGCCCTTCCGAAAAGTGGAACGTGCTGACCAGTACTGCCCTTTTGGTCGTCATGCTCGGTTTTCTGGGTGGGTTAACTTATGTCTTTGGCTGGCTATTTTTGGTCAAGTACTATGTGGGTCCCTATGTGGTGTTTGTCATTTGGCTAGATCTGGTGACGTTCTTGCACCACACCGAGGCAGATATTCCCTGGTATCGCGGTGAGGATTGGTATTTCCTCAAAGGAGCGTTATCTACCATCGATCGCGACTATGGTTTTATCAATGCCATCCATCATGACATCGGTACTCATGTGGCGCATCACATTTTCTCAATATGCCGCACTACCATCTCAAGACGGCAACAGAGGCGATCAAACCCATCTTAGGCGAGTACTATCGTAAATCAAATGAGCCAATTTGGAAAAGCTTTGTTCGTTCTTATTGGGCTTGTCATTTTGTGCCCAATCAAGGTTCTGGGGTTTTCTATCAGTCAGCTTCTCAGAAGCGATCGAACTGATGTAGCTTGACGGACTTAATCCGATGGTGATTGACAAATGCGAAGTTTTTCTACAGGAAAGCTTCGCATTTTCTCTTTAATATTTTAAATATTCTATATGTAGCAATCTTACGGCAAATTTTCAATTGAATGGAGTACAGATTATTTTTGAAAGCCTTGCGGAGCGAGGCTTTCAAAAATAATCTGGTTTTATCCAAGCGCGAAGCGCTATAAATCAGTCATGAGAAAACCAGAGCGGGGTTTGAGAACTGCTTCCCCTAGGAGAGGGCATTGTCCCCTCCAACCCTTCTCACAAATCATTTGGGATTGCTATAGTTTGCGATCTAATTAAACTGGTAGGGTTCTAGATGTGGGTCTCAATCTGGAAAAGATCTCAGGTGCGCCAGTTGACCTCAAAGCCCCCAGACGTGTGAAACACTACCTGTTACTTGCAATAGGCAATCAAATCAATCTCAATATCGCCCATTCCTGCTAGCCCTGTTACTCCGATCGTTGTGCGTCCAGGTAGTTCATTTGGCTTGAAGTACGAGGCATAGATCTCATTGGCGGCCTGGATAAATCGGATATCGGTGAGGAAAATGCGAACCATGGTGACGCGATCGAACCCTGATCCGGCATGGTGGAGTACCATCTGTAAGTTTTTCATCACTCGGTGAGTTTGTTCTTCAATTGATCCTAAGACAAGTTTTCCAGTGTCTGGATCTTGCGCGAGTTGCCCCGTTACAAATAGAAAATCTCCCGCCCGCACCGCATGGCAATAGGGAGAAACGGGGGTGAGGACGTCATCAGGCAGGGTAATTCTTTCAAACACGATCGCAACTCCAGTAATAGTTCCAGATTTTGGATTTTAGAGGGATTATGGATGGGTGTAAATCATTTGGGGGCTGAGTGTGAGTTATACGATTCAGGGTGCTTTGATGGCATCTGACTTAGGATACGAAACAGTTGACCTACAGATAGTCAGCGATCGCATTACCGCTATGGCACCTAGCCTCTCACCCATTGGCACAATCATCAATGGGCAAAACAAGCTATTGCTGCCAGGGTTTGTCAATGCCCACACCCACTCACCCGAAATGTGGCAGCGGGGATTGATTTCTCCACTCCCGTTAGAGCTTTGGCTGGCCGAACTGTATGACTTTATTCCCCTAGAACCTGAGCAGATTTACCTGAGTGCTCTGCATACGGCTGTAGAAACCCTACTGTCGGGTGGAACTAGCGTGGTCGATCACCTGATTTTGATTCCAGGACGAGAGGAGGAGTCGATTGCTGCTGCGGTGCGAGCCTATCAAGAAATCGGCATCCGAGCCTTTATTGCACCGTTAATTCAGGACGAATCTTTACCCGCTAGCATTCCTTCAGGGGGTACAGAACAGCAGCATGATCCCTATCTTCGCAGCACAGCAACCACACTAGACTTGCTCCAAGACACAGTAGAAAAGTTTCATCGACCGGAGGCAGGGATATCGGTGGTGATTGCACCAACGGGTGTTCAACTTTGCTCCGATGCGTTGCTAGCCGGATGTATCGAGTTGAGCGATCGCCATCAGCTCTGTTTGCATATGCATCTCCTAGAAACCCATGCCCAGCAACGGTTAGCTCAGGAGAAATATGGTTGTAGCGCAGTCACCTATTTGAAGCAGATCGGATTTCTGGGATCGCGCACCTCTTTGGCGCATTGTGTTTGGCTGGATGAGTCTGACATCGCTATTTTGGCAGAAACCCAATCAACTGTGGTGCATAATCCGCTGAGCAATTTGCGCTTGGGCAGTGGCATTGCTCCTATCCTGAAATATCGGCAAGCGGGAGTGAATGTGTCCTTTGGCTGTGATGGAGCCGCCAGCAATGATTCTCAGGATTTACTGGAAGCCATCAAGATCGGTTCTACCTTACACAATGTTACGGATACGGACTATCGCCACTGGATTTCGCCCCGTGAGGCGATCGCCATGGCCGCATTGGGCGGTGCCCAGGGGCTGAATTTGGCAGATGAAATGGGCACATTGACCGTGGGCAAAAAAGCCGATCTGGTGCTCTATGATCTGACAAATCTCTCTCTATTGCCGCGCACTGATCCAATCGGCTTGCTGGTGTTGGGTCGCCCGACTCGCGCAGTTCACAGTGCCTGGGTGAATGGCAAGCAGGTCATCACTGAGGGCAAGGTGGCAACGATTGACACCGATCAGTTACGGCAGGCATTATTCACCCATAGCCACTGGCAAAGTCAACGGGCTTCGCAGACCGTGCAGACGTTAGAACGCCACTACCGAGAGGTCATGGGTTTGTCTGTTTGAGAAAATGCCCCCCTTTGAGTGAAACTGAGTGAAACTGCCCTTTAATTCACCTTGGTCAACTTGGTGCCACACTTGGCGCAGAAGTTGGAGCTAGCCGGATTTTTATGTCCACAGCTTGTGCAGAACACTTGTGCAGAAGGTTGGGGTATGGGGTTTGGGGTGTGAGCAGGTGTAACTGCATCGTTGGCTTCAGGCACGGGGGAACGGGTTGCTGCATCCGCCACTACATCGGGCGCTAAATCTGGGGTTTCCACATGGGCGATCGCCGTCCGCAGCTTATGTTGCCGAATCAGATCCAGTAGAATTGCCGACTCGCGCTTGTACTCCAAGCTGTCATTGCCGCCTGCCTTGGCTAGCTCCTGTTCTCGCTGCTGGAGATATGCCATGAGCTGATTGAAGAGCGCCTGTTTTTGAACCTCGGTTTCGGTCAACGACAAGCGGCGTGTCACCTGCTTTTGAATTTCTTCGCGATCGGGACGGCAAGCCAGCACTTCTAGCACCTGCGCCGCTTCTTCCCAGCTAGAGGCCAAGTCGATATTTTCAGTACCAATTTCGGTGCCGCGCGTGTAGCGAATCACCTGTTCTTTACTGCTTTGGTTTGCCTCTTGCCGCATTACCCGCAGCGCTCTTGCCTGCACCACCAGCTTCAAGACATTCGGGTCTTCAGGGAATACATCCCAGAAGGGTGGCTCTTTTTGAATATGGACTGGAATGGGCAAATCGCGATTTTCGCCCCGCAATCGCGCTCGTTTTGCCAGGATGATCTGCCCTTTCCAATCTTGGTAGGACTGGCGCAGTTGGGGCATGCCTTCGATGCAGCGCAGGGAAAATCCACCGATTTCCTGCACAAAGACAACGCGATGACGTTCGTTGTCGCCCAAGGGTGTGATGGCGTCGCTGCTAGAAACAAACTCTTGGATCAACGGGATCAGCTTTTTGGCGGCTTCGTTGGACGTATTACGGCCGCCAATCAGCGCCACTTTGGTATTTTGAGCGGGAGTGAATCCGGCATCCTGCCCAGTCATAACGGCACGAGACAGCAGAATCATCGGCTTGGATTTGTTGTAGGCAATCCGCAAGTTATTGATGATTTCGGCTTCGTCGTTTTTGTAGAGCTTGAACAAGCGATCGCAAGCCGATAGCTCTGTCTTCAGGCGACTGCTGTCGGGCGCTTTGGCAATCACGGCTTGCGTATGATCTAGAATGATTTCTCGGAAGTCATCTTCTTGCATATCCGAGAGGCTGGGCAGGTCAAACAGGCGCATGACCTCATCGTTAGCGCGGGTTTCCTTCCACAGCGGGCTAGTTTGCCGCAAAATATCCTGTGACAGGGTGCTGCACAAGCCGTTCATGCCAATCTCATAGCGAGTTTTGCTGCCCTCGCTGGCTCCAGCTTGCTGCTCAATTAAGTCCTGGTAGAGCGTATTGAGTTCCTGGCGATCGAATAACTTAATTCCATTGATTTGCAGGGCATCGGCATTATCCGCCTGTTGATTGGACTGGCTAAAGAAATAGTCACGAGTTTGGTTGAGCTTTTGGGTAAACCGAGCAAAGCGGCGCTCTAGCTCTTGTAAATGTTCTTGCAGACGAGCGATCGCTTCCAGCCCCAAGGCGCGAGCTTTGCGCTGAATCGTCGCCGACAGTGTTCCTTCAATTCCTTGTAAGGCCGCCTCAGAGAATTCTTCCATCTTGGCTTGCTTCGTCACGCCAAACTTGTCTTTGAAGTGAGTGATATCTTGCAAGGCGTTTTCATACTGGTGCTGGCGGTTGGTTTCGTTGGGTTGCCAGGTTTTTCCATCTCTCGCCGGAAGCGTTCGGCTGCGTTATCGTAGATTTGCCGTACCGCCAGGATAAAGGCATCAGCAAATTTTGGACCTTGTGTCCGGTCTTCCAAAATCCGGTAGAACTCTGTTTCTAAAGCTTTGCGCCCCTGCTGGATCACTTTGTTGCGATTGTCATACATTTTTTGTAGGTAATCACCATGCAGTCGCTCGTCGGGGCTGAGTTCACGAAAATGGTCTGCTCGGTAGTCATCTACCTTTGGCTTCAGATAAGTTTCCACAAATGACAGAATCTTTCCTTTTTCTGCGCCGATCATGTTCACCCCTTGCTGGGTACATTGCAGCTTGTCGTCGGTGGCAATCTCGTTGCGGATGCTGTTCACCCAGGCAGAAATTTCAGCAGTGTAGGGGCGATCGCCTGCCGAAGAAATATCCATTAACAATTCCATATCTGTCAGTCGGGCTGCCTTGAGGGTGGCTTGCACCGTTTCCAACATACTGGGTGGTAGCTGCACATCTGGATTCAGCCACCACCGAATAAAGTCGGTGGAGAGGCGGTTGGCTAGTGAGGTGCGGATCTGGGCGATCGGGATTTCGGCGGTAGATAACCCAAAGCTCATGAAATTCTTGGGATAGCCACGCCCGCCCGGATCTTGTGACGCCCAAGCCGATTTAATATTGTCGCGGATCGATCGCTTGTGGGGCGCAAAATCGGAAGTG
>JAAUOQ010000180.1 GCA_012034795.1 Leptolyngbyaceae cyanobacterium CRU_2_3 | reverse complement strand
AGGATAAACCTGTGGCCTTAGCAGGGGTGATGGGCGGCGAGGAAACCGAGGTCTTTGCCGATACACAAAACATCATGCTGGAAGCAGCCCTGTTTGATACCGTGGCCGTTCGGCGATCGGCTCGTGCTCAAGGCATCCGCACCGAAGCCTCTGCCCGCTATGAGCGAGGTGTTAATCCGGCTGCTTTGACAGTTGCTTGTCGGCGGGCACTCCAATTGATTACAGAATTGGCAGGCGGCACCGTCATGGCTCAGGCAGTTGATGCGACGCATCCAGACCGAGCGATTGCCACTCGTTTGATCGAACTGCGTCTAGAACGGGTAAACCAAGTCTTGGGCCCCGTGATTCTCAATCCTGATGTGAAGAAATCTGAAGAATTCAGCGAGGAGGATATTGGTGAACTCACGGACTCTGATGTAGAGCGATCCTAACCGCTCTAGGCTGCGAACTGACAGCAACCACAGAGGGGATCTGGACAGTAAAGGTGCCCCCTATCGCTACCGTGACCTAGAACGAGAAATTGATCTGATTGAAGAGGTGGCCCGACTGTACGGCTACAACAAATTTTGTGATACTTTGCCAGATAAAGGAGAGGCGGGCTACCTACCCGATGAAATCGCAGCAGTTCGCCAAATCCATCAGGCCTTTCGAGCCGTTGGTTTAACTGAGGTGCTTCACTATACGTTGGTGAAGCCATCAGGCGATGATCAAATTAGGCTGGCTAATCCTCTGTTCGTGGAATACTCTGCCCTGCGAACTGAGTTGCTCTCTGGGCTAATTGATGCTTTCCAATACAATTTGGAACAAGGCAATGGAGCACTGAATGCGTTTGAAATTGGGCGCGTGTTCTGGCGAGAAGAGAATGGATTCGATGAAGCCGATGTGGTGGCAGGTATCTTGGGGGGTGATCCGTTTCAGGGACGCTGGGTGCGGAATGGTAGAGAGCAACCCCTCACCTGGTTTGAAGCCAAAGGTATGTTGGAAAGTACCTTTCAAAGGCTGCGATTGAGCGTGGAATTCCAGCCCGATCGCCGAAATGAGTTACTCCACCCTGGCCGGACTGCCTCTCTCTGGATCAGCGGTAATCGTCTGGGCACCTTTGGGCAACTGCATCCACAAATCCGCCAAGAACGGGGCTTGCCCGATGCTGTCTATGTTTTTGAACTGACTCTGGATGTTATCCTCGATCACATGATTCAGGAAGATGTTTTAGTGCCGCCCTTCCAGGCGTATTCAGCTTACCCGGCTGCCGATCGCGACATTGCCTTCTTTGCCCCAACGCAATTTTCGGTTGCTGAGATTGAACGGGCGCTGAAGCAAGCAGGTGGCAAGCTTTTAGAATCAGTGGAGCTATTTGACGAATATAGAGGTGACAATGTCCCCGCAGGGAAGCGGAGCCTGGCCTTTAGATTCACCTATCGAGCTAGCGATCGCACCCTCACAGATCAGGATGTCGATCCTGTGCTTCAAAAAGCCCGCGAAGTCCTAGAAGAGAAATTCCAGGCTGAATTGAGAAGTTAGCTAATTTCTAGCATCGCCTTAATCTCTTGGGAATAACTTCTGGGAATTATTTCGTAACCCAAAAATTTCCTCCCTATTTATCTAAAACTCATGCCCAAATATGTTCTCTGGGGTAACTATACGACCGATGTGCTAGAAAAGCGCACCCCTTACCGCCAAGCTCACCTCGATCGCTTAGCCCAGCTTCAAGCATCTGGCAATCTGATCACGATTGGGCCCACCCAAGACCTGACTAAAGTATTTGGCGTCTATCAAGCTGAAGATGAAGCGGCAGCGCGTCAACTGGTTGAAGAAGACCCGTACTGGCAGCATGGCATTTGGACAGATTATGACATCCTGGAATGGATTCAGGCTTTCTAGAGCTTTGCATCCTTCTTGGCATCCTTCTGAGCTAAAGGCAGTGTAAACCAGAAGCGAGTTCCCTGGTTGAGTTCGCTTTGGACTCCAATAACGCCACCGTGGGCTTGAATAATTTGCCGACAGAGATATAAACCCAAACCCAGTCCTACCGATTTAGGTTTTTGATCGCCCCGGAAGTAGGGATCAAACAGTTTCCCGCATTGTTGCACATCAATGCCCACGCCATTGTCAATCACAGTACAGTGCAGCCAGTGTCCATCCTGATGAGCCTCTAAAATCAGCGTCAATCCAGGCGGATTGTGCTTGAGCGCGTTGGCAATTAAGTTTTGGTAGACTCTAGCCAGTTGCAATGGATCAGCCTCAACACGGGGTAAATCGGCAGTGATCCGATTATCAAGCTCGGTTTGTTCTTGGTCGAGGATCGGTTGGAGATCGGCGATCGCTCCTACCGCAATTTGACTGAGATCAACCGATTGGGTGTGAATCGAGATGCCCCACATCTCAGCGGCATGGGTGTCAATCAGAGAGTTAATCAAGTTAAGCTGGCGCTGGTTGCCTTCAATCATGCGATCGAGAACCTTGCGAGGCAGGAGTAGTGGCTCCCCCAGTTGAGTTTTGAGGTTGTTGAAAACGATCGAGGTGCCAATTACCGGATTTCGCAAATCATGAGAAACAGCGTGCAGGAAAAGATTAAGCTGGCGGCGAAGTTCAGATTCTAGGGTTTCTAGCTGTTCATTTTTTTGTTCCAGTCCATGAGAATAGGCTTCTAGCTGCTGTCGAGAGTGCTTTAACTCTTGCCGCATGTGATTAAAAGCATGACTGAGGGTGCTCAGCTCGTCGGGTGTCCGGATGGCGACCTGGCGATCCCAATCTCCTTGAGCTAGGGCTTCAGCCGCACTGCTGAGTTGGCGGATGGAGCGACTAATCCAGCGGTTCATGCTGGTGCCAACGGCGATCGCAATCGCCAAAGCCAGCAGGCAGAGCCAAATCGTAATGCGGGTATTTTGGTCAATTTGCTCCATAAAGTCGGCTTGTGGAATCACCACCACTACCAGCCAATTAAGTCCTTGAAATTGGTCGCGCAGTTCCCCTGGAAAAGGAAAGATTTTGATGAACTGACGGTTGCCACTCATCCACAGGTCCGGTACCTGACGACTGCTGGCAGTGTTGATGTGACCGAAGCTACCAAAAGTGTCTTGTAGATGGAGGGCTGTAGTGCGGGTCAGGACATTCTGATTTTGCAGAACGTTGAGATCTTCGCTATCGGCCCCACAAATTTTTTTACCGGTGGAAGTGCCAATCAGTTGAGCGATCGGCAAGCCGGTTTTATCTTTGGCGATCGAGCCATCGGCATTTTTGCTATTGGGTTGCAAGATAAAAACCTGACCTGTTTTACCCACTTTGAGGCTGCTCAAAAATTCGCTAATTCCTGATAGGCTCAGCGTCGCATCGGCAACCCCAATCAGGTTGCCCTGCGGGTCATAGATTGGGCGATCGACCGAAATGATCCAGTCTTTATAGGGAAGCTGTAGATAAGGCTCAACCCAAACCACTGTACCCGTTTGGGCAGCTCGCTGATACCAGGGGCGAGTCCGAGGATCATAGTTGGGAATCATTTTGGAGAAGTTCGCTCGCCTGCCCCAGGGATTCACCTGCCAAATGCGGGTCTGCGTATCTTTCTGGTTGTCGCGAACAGCATTTTCCAGGTTGCCTTCAGGATTGTAGCCCAAATCAATATAACTACCGTTTTGGCTGGCCAGAGCAATATAGGTGAGTTTGCTGGGGGGCAAACTGGGACACGCAGGTGGCTGAGCTTTACGTTGTTCAGCGTAGCGGATGTTGGCTTGGAGATCGTTGAATTGCCAAAATTGCGACTGAATATGCTGTTCTAGAGTAGAAATGTCTTCTAAATCAAGTAAACCTAGGCGAACTGCATCGGCATTAATTTGAGTGACGAGTTGGGGGGCTTTGAGGTAAGTTTCTAGCTTTTGAACCACGCGATCGCCTACTTGTTGCTCTAGTTGCCCCACCAGATCTCGAACAGCAGCTTGCCCATTGAGATAGGAGAGATAGCCGGTTAGCCCTACCACTAAAATAATTTGCAACACAAAAGGCAGGATCAGAACGGCTCGCAGCGGCACTTTTCTGAAGATGCGGGCTAGAAACTGACGGAATGAAGGCTGAGGCATAGAGTCGCGATCGCCCTAACACAATCTTTAGCTCTACCTTGTTTATATCCGAGTTTATATAGCGGTCCCAATGATTTGTGGGAAAGGGGGTGGATGGGCACTGCCCCGTTCTAGGGGACTCAGTCCCAAACCCCTCTTGGGTTGGTTTCTCATGATTGATTGA
This sequence comes from Leptolyngbyaceae cyanobacterium CRU_2_3, assembly GCA_012034795.1. Taxonomy (GTDB): domain Bacteria; phylum Cyanobacteriota; class Cyanobacteriia; order Elainellales; family Elainellaceae; genus Drouetiella. The sequence goes on along the minus strand of JAAUOQ010000180.1, from coordinate 4,188 downwards.
GGACCGCTATGGCGCTTTGTGCTTGGATGAAACCAAATATGTTTTGAAAGCCTTGCTCTGTGAGGCTTTCAAAAAATAATCTGTACTCCATTCAATTGAAAATTGTTGTATATCAACAACGCTCTGTGAAGTTTTAACGTTGTCTGAGTCCTGAATGTAGATGTATGTCATCACGATCACATAGGATTTGACTAATCTCCATTAATCGATACAGATCAAAAGTTGTTTATTGCTCTTTAATTGAAAGTCTTACTCCAAGCATCACACACCAATTGAGATCGAGCCTTGTCTGGATTCAAGCAAAGCTAGATCTCTCGCTCAACCTCTCTTTGTTCTCAGAGAGCTTTAATTTCCTTATATTTTCGTGTGAGTTTTTGAAATGAAAGGATTTTATCAATCAAGGTTACTACCATATCTTACATCAAATCATCAAGTTGACTTCACAGACCCTATTCCAACAAACCCTATTACTGAAACTCCTGAAATTCAAGCAAATAGCTTCTACTTCAGTCATCCGGTCTGGGCAAAAACATATTTTGACGCCTGTCATCGCGATGCTGCTTTTAAAGAACGTTGGCTCGCAGCAGCCGGGAGTTGGGATAACAAGATTGTGGTGGATGTGGGTTGTGGCCCAGGCAACCTACACGCAAACATAGGTGGAAAGCCAGCGCTATTGATTGGGGTGGATGTGGCACACGGATCACTGGAAATGGCTCAACAGATTGACTACACACCCTTGCTAGCAGATGCCCACAACATACCCCTCATTTCAGAATTTGCTGATATTGTGGCAATCAATGCAGCCCTGCATCATTGTACAGATATGGCAAAAGTATTAGCTGAATCAGCACGGTTAGTTCGTCCTGGTGGAGTATTGATTGTTGACCATGATCCACAACTCACAGCCTGGAATTACAAAGGGCTAGGGCTACTTCTCTATCAGGTTCGCTTGGGTATCATCTATCGTTTCCTTCTCCGCGATTTACACGTTCCTCACGAAGAAAGGACTCAAGCGCTAGCAACTGAAGTGCATCATAAACCAGGGCATGGCGTGACGAAGACATTATTTTATGAAACATTGGAACCGATGGGCTTTGAGGTTCAAGTCTGTCCGCATAACAATATGATTGGGGCTGATGCATTAAAGGGAATTGCTGGCAATCCACCTCACTGGCGTTATCGAGTTGGGCAATGGCTTTCTGGAATTAATCCCTATGCGTCGGAGGCGGCCTTATCCTTGATGTGCATAGCAGTTCGATTACCTTAATTAGAATTTGCCTTTATAGCAATCCTCAATCAATCATGAGAAAACCCAAGAGGGGTTTGGGGACGCAGTCCCCAAGGAGGGGGCATTGCTAACGTCCCCCCCGCCCCTTCTCATTATTGGGGATTGCTATATTGGAGATTGCTATAGCTGTGGTCGAGACAATTCCCAGTCTCTGATAATGCTGAGCAACGCTAAGTCCATAGCTTTGTTTCTGTCTAGCAAACGGCTAATCTGTTGAGGTTCTATCCATTGCCAGGTATTGTATTCTTCAGGATCAAGCGCGATCGCTGCCTTTTCCACTGGGTTTAGCTCAATAGAGTAAACCAGGTTGAGACTGTGTAACCCATGCTCTTGGGGCGGCTGGTGGCGATTGGCAAAACAGGTCGAGTAGACACCCAACCAGCGGCAGCGATCGGCTGTTAGTTGGGCCATCTGAGCTTCTTCAGCGGCTTTGCGGAGCACTGCCTCAACCGGAATTTCTCCAGCTATCATTCTGCCACCAATCAGCCACCAATCGGCACGAGGGGGGCGATCGCGTTTGGCTAGCAGCACTTGGGTTTGATGGGTAAACACTATATCGACGCAGGCGATCACCAGGTGATCTAAAGCAGTGCTGTAGATCTCGGTGGACAGGCGATCGCCCAGAGAAACAGGATTCAAGCGTTGCTGTTCTTGAAAATGTGGGATATCAGCGTGCAATTGCGTCACCTTTGCCGAAAGATATTAAGCGCTACGAGTGGGATAGGCACAAAGCGATCGCTCATGAGTCTAGAGCAGCGATCGCTTTATGTTTCCGATTATTGAAACACTGTAGCTCCTATTAAAACCTTTGGCCAGTTAGCATCTGCTTGCAAAATATGTCCTGGAATATCTTGCATCCACTGCCGTTGAACTTCTGGACTGTAATTAAGATAAAGTTTTCCGTTCACAATCTTCCAGGCATTAGGATCGGTGGAAACAACATTACCCTCACTGAGAGCTTTAGCACAGTAGCCACCATACTGGGGAGCATAGGCTTCAGGGTCGGTTGCAAAGAGTGCCCGGTTCTGAGCACTAGAAAACCTCCAGGTAGCGCCATTCCACTGATATGTAAATTGGCTACTACCCTCGATAGGTCTGCCTTCTGTAAAGTAAGCTACTGGATCGGTTCCCCGAATGGCTAACCCATTGGTATCGGAATAAACAAGAGGCGCAGACACAGATGCTGGGGTAGGGGAATTTGCCCCAGCACAGGGATTGGCACTCGCACAAGGATTAGATTGAGCAATGGTTGCGGTGCGTCCCCCTGCTGGTGTGGATTGAGGAAAGATGACATCTAAACCGACACTCAGAATAGAAACAGCGACAAGGGCCGCAATATAGTTAACTCTCATGCAAGTCTCCAGTGATAAGTGGATTAGCTACCTCAGATTAGATTCTACTTAACCGCTCTTGAGGATTAAGTAGATAGTGCCATGTTGAATTACTTAGCACTAGCACAGGGATTAGCACTAGCACAAGGATTAGCACTAGCACAGGGATTAGCACTAGCACAGGGATTAGATTGGCTAACGGTTCCGGTGCTTGTCTGTCCGCCTGCTAAGGTAGATTGAGGGAAGACGACCCCTAAACCGATACTCAGAATTGAGGCTGTAGCAAGGAATGCAATATAGTTAACCTTCATGAAAGTCTCCAATAATAGGTGGATCAATTGTCCTGGCACTCAGCTTGGACTCAACAACTATTAACGATCATCAACATGAAGATTTGCTGAAAAATAGCCTTAGTCAAGATAAAGAGCTTAGCGGCATCTGAGAAATATCTGAAAATTTAAAGTTTTGTCGGCATACGTACCAAACCAAATCCGCATAGAATGATGAGGCGAGTAGCTAAAGATATCCACGCAAGACGTAACCCACACCGCGTACCGTATGAATCAGGCGTTTGGCGTTGTTGACCTCTAGTTTAATGCGTAACGCTCGAACGTAAACCTCAATCACATTGGATTCGCCCATAAAATCATAATCCCAAACCTTTTCCAGAATTTGGTCGCGAGTGAGAACTTGGCGAGGATGACGCATCAGGAACTCTAGCAGTCCAAACTCTTTTGCCGTCAGTTCAATTAATTGGCGATCGCGGTAAACTTCGCGAGTAATGCAGTTCAGGGTCAAATCTTCAAATTCTAAAGCATCGGGATCTTCCAAGTTAGCACGGCGCAGGTGGGCGTTCACCCTTGCTAGTAGTTCTTCAATGCTGAAAGGCTTTGTGACATAATCATCGGCTCCGGCATTTAACCCTGTGACGCGATCGGGAACCTCATCTTTTGCCGTCAACATGATGATGGGAACTTGTACACCCGTTGCTCGCAAACGCATGCAAACATCCAATCCAGACATACCAGGCAGCAACCAGTCTAAAATCAATAGGTCAGGTTGAGCCTCACGAGCCAGATTCAATCCATCCATTCCATTGGAGGCTACGCTGACGCAATACCCCTCTAAACTGAGTTCTGTTTCAACAAACTCCGATAGTCTAGGGTCATCTTCAACCAAGAGAATGTGAGCAGTCATGATTGCGGTTTCCAAAGCGGTAGGGTAATTGTAAACATAGTTCCCTGACCGGGTTTAGAACGCAAGGTAATCCGACCTTCCATGCCTTCAATCAGGCTTTTGGCGATCGCTAACCCCAACCCTGTACCGTCTCTAGATCGAGTCATGAAGTCATCGACTCGGTAAAACCGTTCAAAAATTCGGTTTTGATGAGCCAGAGCAATGCCAATGCCGCGATCGCGCACATGGATTACTGCTTGCTGTTCTGTCTTTTCCAAACCAAGTTCAAACCACTTGCTCAGCAGCAGAATACTTAAATTGCATTATCTACCAGATTAATCAACACTTGTTCTAGGCGATCTTGGTCAGCACAGGCTACCACATCATCATGTG
>JAAUOQ010000179.1 GCA_012034795.1 Leptolyngbyaceae cyanobacterium CRU_2_3 | reverse complement strand
GGGCTAGTCGAATGGTAGGACGGGCAATGGCGGGAAATATAAACCCTGAAAGCTTGTTATGGCAAGTACTTCAAAGGCAAAAGACACAGAAAGTGGTAGGAAGCTCGTCAAAGTTGAGAACGATGACGGTCGCTTGTGACTGAGATGGAGCTACCCGGGAAAACGATACGCAATTGCGGTGGGTTTGCCGAATACTCCGGTGAACCGAACCTTTACTCAGCAAAAGGCTTCGCAGATTGAGCTGGATATTATTTCTGGCAACTTTGACGACACTCTAAAGAAGTACAAGCCTAAGCGGACCACCACCAAGAATCTAGAGCCGATTACGGCTGGGGATGTGTTTGAGAAATTTATGGTGGATCAGGAGAAGACTAAGGGGCTGCAGGTCGGTAGTGTCTGTCGGTATACTGGGGCGCTAAGACAACTCCAACGCTTTTTCAAGGATAAGCCAGTGCAGTCCTAGCTGAGTCGAGGTTATGACCACAGCCATCCAGCCCCTTACATTAGCTGAGTTTCTGCAACGGCCAGAGACAAAGCCAGCCGGTGAATTTATCAATGGCTCCATCTATCAAAAGCCCATGCCTCAAGGGAAGCACAGCGGAATTCAGGGAAAACTAGTGACAGCGATCAATACCGTCGTTGAGCCGCCAAAATTAGCGTTGGCGTTTCCAGAGCTGCGCTGCACCTTTGGCGAACGTTCTACTGTCCCAGATGTAGCGGTCTTTGCCTGGGCGAGGATTCCTATTGATGAGCAAGGCTATGTTGCCAATGCTTTCCAAGCTGCGCCGGATTGGGCCATTGAAATTCTTTCGCCTGAACAAAGTCAGAATAGAGTGACTCGCAATATTCTCTATTGTCTAGAACATGGCTGTCAGTTAGGGTGGCTGATTGATCCAGAAGATCAGACTATTTTAGTTTACCCCCTGATCAGCCCCCCACTTTTTTGAAGAACGCTGCCGATGTGTTATCCATACCAGCAATGGCATCTGGTTTGCAATTAACCCTGGGAGATGTATTTGGGTGGCTAAAGTTCTAGCGCTAGTGCTGTGGGTCCGTTGCTGCTAAAGCTCAGTTTGGATTGACCCGACTGACTTGAGCACGATAGAGCAACTTTTCGCCCTGTCGGTAGCCCATGTAGCGAACTTTCACTAAATCTCCAGACTGGGCTGTGCCCTCCATCAATTGATGAAGCTGTGGATCATAGGAAATTTCTGTACCGATAGGCGCGATCGCCTCGATTCCCCACATCTGGAGCAGTTGCTCAAGCGGACGGATAAACGGTACGAAATTCTTACTGGGAAACTGGGGATTTTGCTGTGCAGCGTAAATTAGCGTCGGAAATTGAATTAACCAGGACTCTAGCGATCGCAAGCAGTCTTGCTGAAATTCTTGATACAGGACTTGCCGCTGCTGCTGGATTTCAATTTGCAAGCGTTCGTATTCTTGCTTAAGCTGTGTCGTAGCCAACCCAGGCTCAAGAGTTGCGTTGGCTTCCACCGAAATATCCGAGAAGGTTGTCAGTACGTCCGTTAAAGACATCTGCAATGCCTGGCTCAAGGAATACAAGGCGTCTGCTCTAATTCGATGGGCTTTCCCTGTCCGAAGTTGCTCGACCTGCCACCTCGAAACATCTGCAACTCGGCTTAGACCTCTGAAGCTAGGAATGCCCGCAACTTGCAACTGTAATCGGAGGATAGCGTTATAATCTGAGCTAGATTGGTTCAAGGAGTGTAATGGCTTAGGCAGTCTTCAAAGATCTACCCAGGCTAGCTGGCCTTAGCAAAAGGAATGGATAGGGCACGACGAACATCAATGAAGCGAGACACTTCGTAGCCGATCGTGTTTTCAGGAAGCCGGCGAAGGCACTCTAAAGATTGAGCAAAGTCTTCATCAGACTCAGACTGAGTGCGAATAGCATCAGACAGATTCCGAAGGATTTCTCTAGGGATTCTTACCATTTGCATAAAGTTTCTCAACCAACTTCTGTTCTTGAATTCACCTTAACTCAATTTAGTGCCGAGTTTACTAAATCTTTAAAAACGGTTGAGCGGGTCAGACGTAATTATCTAATCATCCTTCGATAACCTACCTTACAGTGAGCGTTGCAGCCGCACCATGAAAAAACCATCCATAGTGTGTCGATGGGGTAAAACCTTGAGCCAGCCTGGAGCCATAGCCAATGCAAATGCGGGATGAGTAGGTTCTGGAGGGCTAATCTGCCAGTGAGGATGCTGATCGAGAAACGTTTGGATAATGACCTCATTCTCGGCAGGATGTAACGTGCAGGTCGCATATACCAAAGTTCCGCCTGGTTTTACCCATGTTGCGCTATGGCTTAAGAGTTGACGTTGCAGCTCTGACAGTTCCTGAACCGTTTCAGGTGTTTGTCGCCAACGGGCATCAGCATGACGATGTAAAGTACCTAAGCCAGAGCAAGGGGCATCCAACAGCACGCGATCGGCTATCCCAGTAAATTGGGGAAACTGACGACTATCTCCGACTAAGGGTTGAATGGACTGAAGTTGCAGGCGAGTCACGTTTTCTTTGAGTTTGCGGAGGCGAGAGGCTTGGCGATCGCACGCCCACACTACGCCCTCATCTTTCATCAGCTCAGCGATATGGGTCGTTTTGCCTCCAGGTGCAGCGCAGGCGTCAATTACCGTTTCTCCAGGTTGCGGAGCCAGCAGATGACTCACGAGTTGGGCACTGCTATCTTGCACTGTCCACCAGCCTTCCGCGAATCCAGGCAATTTTTGAATTGCGCCAGCGCTGGCAGGCAATCGTAAGGCTTGTGATAAAGGAAAATCTGGGTTGTGGCAATTCCTGCGGTATGTAAAGCTGCCTCAACCTGCTCTAAAGTACTCCGCAGTGGATTAATTCGCAAATCAATAGAGGGAGATTGGTTCAGCCATTGACAGATCTGTTCTGTGTCTTCAACGCCAAATTGCTCTAGCCAAACTTGGACAACCCAATCGGGGTAGCTATGCAGGACTGCCATGCGGCTGATTGGATCATTTGGGGAGAACCCAAGGGATCTAGAGCGATCGCTTCAGCGCATTGTTCAGCGCATTGTATTGTGTCTTTTCGGATACTGATCGCCGCTGTTTCTCCAGGTTGGGTTCCTTCTGCTAGTCGAACATACTGGCGGAGGAGTCCATTGACAAACCCTGCCAAACCACTCAAGCCGTTTTGCTTGGACAACTCTACTGCTGTATCTACAGCAGCACTGACCGGAATTTGGTTCAAGTAACGCAGTTGGTATAGCCCCAAGTGGAGAATCAAGCGCAAATCTGGCGGCTGATCCTGCGCCTTCTTCTTTCCAAGTTGGTCAATTAGCGCATCTAGTGTGCGCTGTCGTCGGATACTGCCATACACCAATTCTGTGGCAAGTCGGCGATCGCTCCCCTTCAAAGCGAATTGCTGGAGCAGCCGATCCAACGCCACATCGGCAAAGGCACCCCGTAACACGGCCCGTAATGCCAAAAACGCCACCTGGCGGGCGTTCGCTCTCACTTCTTCCTTCTCGCTCACCCTTTACCCTTATGTTCTGTGCTGACTGTATGCCCTGTGCTTAGCCATGCTAACGTGTTCCAACTATGTTGCCACTTTCCCTGGTGTGCCACTTGCTGTCAGATTGTTAAATTAGGCAGACGGGTTGGTTGGGACTGACTGAGGTGCAAGGACAGTCTTAGGGTAGGGAATGCGTTGATGATTGAACTGGAGCCAAACTTGCACAAAGATATCAGCAATTTGGGACATATTGGCCCGTGAGAGTCCAGAGTCATCAAGCTGATGATCTTGCCACCGGGCCCGGAGAATGCGGTTCACCATCGCTAGAGCGTCTTCGGGAGAGGCGTCTTTTAGGGTGCGGAGGGCAGCCTCGCAAGAATCTGCCAGCATGACAATTGCCGTTTCGCGAGTTTGGGGAATTGGCCCAGCGTAGCGGAAATCTGCTTCGTTGATTATGAGGCTGGGGTCTGCTTGAGCCTGTTGCCAGGCCTGGTGATAGAAATAGGCGATTGACATCGTGCCCTGATGTTCTGGAATGAATGCTTGAATAGCTGTAGGCAAGCGATATTTACGGGCCATCACCAGCCCCTCGCTAACATGCTTTTTAATTAATTCTGCACTTTTCCAGGGATCGTTAATCAGATCATGTTTGTTAAGTCCACCCATTTGATTTTCAATAAAGCCCAGGGGATCATGCATTTTGCCAATGTCGTGATAGAGGGTTCCAGCCCTCACCAGTTCTACGTTGCAGCCTAACGGCCCAGCCGCAGCCTCAGCCAAGGTAGCGACGAACAATGTGTGTTGAAATGTCCCTGGAGTTTCCGAAGCCAATCGTTTCAGCAAAGGGCGATTGGGACTGGAAAGCTCTGCCAATCGCATGGGTGTAATCAGATCAAACAGATGCTCCAGGTAAGGGCTGATGCCCAGCGCTATGATACTCCAGACAATCGCCATTAACCCTTGTAGCGCCGCAGTGGTCAGCACAATATACCAAACAGGTGTTGTTGCCGTACTCAAAATCAGGGTCAAAATCAAGTACACGGTGCCTTGAGTGATGCCAACGATACCTCCTACCAGGGCGAGTTCTTCCCGCGATCGCGATCGTCCAGCCATGATCGCTCCTACCAGACTACCAATCGCACTAGACACTAGGCTTGTCCAAGAGACTTCCATCCCAATGGGTAGAATCATACTCAGTAGTGCCACTGTGGTGGTGCCCAAGGCTGAGCCGTAAAAACTGCCAACCAATAGCCCAATGGCAGGTAAATTCATCGCTGGGACATTCAGCGCCACTGTTAAGGGAACACTCAACACCAGTAGCAGGATCAAGATATGATCTCGACGCCGCAAACCCGGATGAAATCGTCGTTCTACAAACAGAAAGACAACCACTGCTCCACCCACCAAACTGCTGAAACCCATTAAGCCTAGCCAGTTAATCCGGCGACGACTCATCCCAAAGTAGTCTAGTAGAACAAAGTCTGCTTGGGTGATCGGTTCTCCTTCTTGGACAATCACTTCGCCTTGGCGGATTTCTATCACCACATCCTGGACGGCTTGAGCCGCTTGTTCGGCAAGTTGCTTGGTCTGCTCTTGATCTTCAATCAGGTTGGGCTTAAGCACCCCCATTAACATTTGAGTGGCTAACTCTTTGGCAGCAGGGGGAGCTTCTGCCTCTAATTGCGTCTTAACGGCTCCTTCTAGCAAAGAACTGGGCACTCCTGGCGCAATTCCTTGTTTAAGAATCCGTTCTGTCACAGTTTGGATTACTGTTTGAGTGTTGTCCCATTCCACATCGGTCAGCTTCAGTAATGCCCTGTCGTACAAAGAATCTGGCTCGTTGACTGAATCGGCTGACAACATCATCAGAGCATTGTTGTAACGACGACGAGCTTTAATAATCACCTCCTTCAGGGCTGAGAGATCTTCGGCTGAAGAAGTCTGATGATAGTTATGCAACTCAATTACAGCAATTTGTAGCACGGCACTCGTACTCGTACTGGCACTCGTACTGGCACTCGTACTGGCACTGGCATTTCTAGCAGTCGTTGATTGAGTTTCCTCCTGTGGATTCTCTAAGGAGGAGCCAGCACGTGAGGGCTTCAGGCGGATGGCAGTTGTCTCTTCTGCGGCAGCGATCGCTGATCTCCAATCTCTTTCTTCTGCTTGACGCAAAATCTCCTGTGTGCCAATAGATAGTACAGAGGGGTCAACAAACGGAAAGGCACCTGCTGCTTGCCGAAGCTTGATGCCTCGATCGAGGAGCCGTTGTAGCGATCGCTGAATTTCTTGATTCGTTGTTGCATCAATCGTGAGGACAGGAATGGCTGCGGTGCGGGCTGCTTTCCGATTAAGATCTGTAGTCCTACTATCTACGACTCTGGCAGATACGGTGGCTCTTAGAGTTTGGGGTGCGATCGTATCCACATCTAGTTGTGGCTCATCATAAAACCGATAGCCAATGGCACTGGTGATGGAGAGCGTGGCCACCACCAATAAAATTCGGGACTGCACTCGCTGATGAGGGTGGACTTTACGTCTTAACAAATGAGGACGTAACACCAAGGACAGCAAGCCTGGCTTGAGGTAGTGTTGAGCGGTCATGCCGTAGTGTTCTGCTTGCCTGAGTAGTTTCTTTAGCGCCTCGTTAAGCGGATTCGATGAGGCAGATGATATACCATTCTTCAGGTGCATCCGTCGCCACTGAGCAATCTGCTGGGTTAACGATCGAAGGGATTTCATTAGCTACACCAAAGGCTACGTCACAGTTAACCACTGAGAGAAACTCAATCTTGCTGATTGCTCTTGTGCTGAATCTTAAACTCATGCATCTAAGGATAAAGAATTGATTTTAGGAGTAAAAATTTATACGCTACTGTTGCTTGTGGGCTAAGTAAACCTGACTCCTTAATTTTCCTTAAGCTTGCCTTGCGTCTAAGGTAATATTCACTTTTTTCAGTAATAGTATCTTGGGACTGCATTTGAACGAAGTCAATTCCCTATCTCAGGACGAATTGAACGAGGAGCAACGACGATCGCCGACCTATCAGAATACTGAAGACATTGCATCGGATTATACATGCCTGACCAAGCTGCGAAAAGGTGTTGAGCACACTCTAAAAGCTCAACTTCTGACTTCACATCCCACAATAGAGAGAGAGGTGACCGATTCTCTGGAACGCTACGAAGCGCCCTCCGCCAGTCTGGAGGCAAAACTGCCTTTCCATTATAGGCACCTGACAAAGCGCCAGTCAGAGCATAGGCATATTCAGAGTGACATGGCAGATGAGCAACTCGCAACAGTGAAAGTCGGCAGTTTTCTGGTGTACTCAGAAAAGCATAGAAAGCGACAGCGATAGGACTTAGCTCACTCCAGATCGAAGAGGAAAGGGATTGACGAGTTAAGTCTTGCTCTGCTTGCCCAAATAGTTCATGTTGAATTTGAGTCAAGTGTTCTGCCAAAACAGAATCAAGCGGATTGATCTGGAGGTCACTTAAAAGCTGAGGAATTAAGCTGCCAGGCTGAAGCCGGTTTCGGATGGCTAAAGCGATAGCGTAGCTGACTACGATCGCGCCTAACTCTGCCTCCAAAGACTGTTGCTCCTGATCTGCTATATGTTGAATTTGCCACCTGAGCCCGTTGGCATCTTCATGATAAAACCAGGCAAGAGGTAGGGTCGTGACTGCTAGACCTAGCTCAGCATCCTGCTTCTGTGGAAAAGTCAGGTTTGGTTGACTTGCTGAAGAAATTTCCGCAACCGGCAGTTCCTCCCAGCCAGATAGCTGACTCTGGATCAATCGATGCATTCGCCCCATGACCACTGTGCCCCAAGGCAGCGATCGCTCCACCTCCACAGGCTGAAATCCCCAATATGTAACTTCAGTCCAGGGTTTTTGAGGGTCTGAAGCAGGGCGATTGCTACAATTTACTCCCAAAATGTTGCCCATCGCTGCGCCTAGCAAACTTCCTTGAAAGTGGCTTAATGGAGTATGACGCATTGTTCAAGAACTATCCCCATAAACAAGAACTATCCCCATAAAACAGAGTGAGTAGGAAACCCATCAGCTACAGACCATCGACTACAAATTGTGAACATCAGACTATAAAAGCAGAAGCTTAAGTCTAAAGTTTAAGACCTATCCCGCAGCCCATAAAGCAAGTTGTTCGTATGATATCCCAGGCATCATCTCAATTCCCTCCAATTCATTTTTGGTTTGTACGTACAGGCGCGATCGCATGTCTCAGTTGTCTCAGTGTATTGGCTTTGAGTCTGCATCCTCATTGTTTTGCCTACAGCCAGGAGCAGATCAGCCAAACGCCAAATAGCCAATCGTCACCTGGAGCACCTCAAACACCAAGAGCAGGAGCAGATGCGGCTTCGGGCGCTCGCCCTGTTTTGAATCAGGGCAGCGAAGGTGAATCGGTGTCTGAATTGCAAGCTCTGCTGAAGCTATTGGGCTTTTACACTGGAGCCGTTGATGGCCTGTATCGGGAGAATACATCTATTGCTGTTGCAGCTTTTCAGCGATCTGCTGGTTTGCAATCAGATGGAATTGTCGGCTCCGAAACCTGGGCCCGCTTGCTGCCTGCTTCACCTGTGGCTAGTAATACGGGTAATAATGTAGTGACCGTGACTGGAGCAACAGTGACTAGAACTGGAGCACTTGCGATGTCAGCTAATAGTGCTACCAGCAACGTGACAAGCTTGCCCGCAACGGCTGGCACCAATACTGCCTTTCCTTCACCAACAGCCCTGCCCACTTTATCGGCTAACCCTGCGAACAGTCCTTCAGCCCCTATTGCGAGTCCTCAAACTGCTGCCCCCAATGCTAGTCCAGTGGCACCTGCCACCCCAGCCGCTACCCCAGTCAGTCCTCGAACTGAAACGACACCCACCCCCGCAACAGTAGACTTCCCTATTCTGAGAATAGGGAT
>JAAUOQ010000178.1 GCA_012034795.1 Leptolyngbyaceae cyanobacterium CRU_2_3 | reverse complement strand
GGGCTGTAGAGTAAAGCCCCACCAACGAAACAGCGTGCCTCCAGAGAAGCTTTAAACAAATCGCTACCTGTAGCCAGGCGAGTTCCGGCACATTTGCCCGTAAGCAGCATTAAATACTGAACCATCGCTAAGGCACAGCAGAGGATCACCAGCCCAGTCGTCAGGCGCATCAGAAAATAAAAGTCTTTTTTACTACGCAGCAGGTAATAGGCACAGGGGATTAACGGCAAATAGCCCAGCATCACCTTTAGCCCCAAAATGCCCATGCCAATGGGTTGTTCGCCGCCTTTGCCAAAAAATTGCTGGTAGCCGTTCACCATTAGCAGGGTCATGCTGCATAGTAATAGCACTGCTATTAACGCAGGCATGATTTGTTTGGGAATCAGGAAGGGTAGCGTTCGCGCTTGCAGTGCTGGAAGACACCCATCAGGGCAGGAATATACAGCCCATCTTTTGCCAATTGCAGCAGCGGACTGTTGCCGATCGCATAGGTAATGGTGCCGCCAAAGGGAACATAGATTAAAAATCCCCACATGGCTAAGCGAGGATACTTACAGGCGATCGCCAATACTAAAATTCCGACTGTGCCCGCAGCAGCAATTTTAATGCCACCCACTAGCCCCAGTAAAACACCTACAACCAGCCCAAAGCAGCCAGCCGTTGTTGCAAAAGTTGTAAATTCCTTGCGGACGCGATCGCGCTTCCGCTTTTCAGCCATCTGCTCTTTGAGACTCATAGGAGCCTGGGCACTAGCCGTCTGAGCAGCTTTGCCTTTAGCTTTGCCTTTAGCTTTGATCTGCGGCTGATCTGCGGCCGGCTGATCTTGAGCAAGAATTTGCGGATTGGAGATTTGACGAGTTTTTAGCACGGTCTTGTACCCAGCCGCATGAATTTACCTACGCTGTCCACGGCTTAGTTATTCCCTTTGAGGAGCATCAGCTAACGCAGACAGCAGATTAACTCCCGATTCGTCATCTGTATCGCTCAGGTAGGACTTTTAGATGGGAGGTAATGTCACAAGAGTTCATCCTTCAACAGGTTGTTAACAGGGCTTCAAAAAGCTTTTTGATGCGAATTTAAGTTTTTTCACATCTTGCCTGAGTCAGGGCGATCGCCCACTATCTTAAGTAAAGGGAATGGGTAACCTGCCCCAACCAACTCAGAGTATTTGTCTCGCCTATGAGCACTCTCATCAACCTGTTGCGAACTCTCCTGATCACGGGCATTCTGAGCTTTTTTGTGCCCTTTTTACTGATCGGCACCATTCTGGTGGGGCTAATGGTTGTCAGGCATATTCCTTCTGTGGAAATGATCAGTACGATTGGACTCGACCAGATTTTGAGCTTCCTCATCGTCTTCGGTACGGGTAGCGCCATCCGAGGATTATTCACCATCAGCATCGTCAGTAGTCTCGTCAGCGTCCTCTTCGATACCTACACTTTCTATCGCTATCAAATCCTGCGGGATAGCTAATCCTTAACTTTCATGAAAACTTCAACACAGGGCAATCGCCCTCTTCATCAGACCTATGATTAGCTCATATGATTAGTTCGTATGATTAGTTCATACGGTGGGGTGCCAAAATCTGGGCATCCAGGCTAATTGATTGCCAGAGTTGAGGTTCATGAAAGGAAATACTATATTTTTTATCGTTTTTTTGGTAGGTGTGGTTCTCGTGGTGGGTCATGCCCAATCTCGGTTTGATATCTGCAAACAGCAGAATCAAAAAACCATCGAGTGTGTTTTGCAATTTAATTAAGGTTTGTCCGATCGCCCCATCAACTCCAAACAGCCTTTCATTTTCCTTGAATAGCTGCGTCTATCTGCTGATAGAGGGCTTCCAAGGTCGTGGAGTTGTCTAAAACCACATCAGCTTGGGCGACCTTTTGTTCGATCGCCATTTGGCTGGCAATTCGGGCTTGAATTTGCTCAAGACTGAGGCGATCGCGCTCCATGATCCGCTGTTGCTGCCGCGCCAGGCTAGATCGTACCACCCAAATTTCTGTGACTATTTCAGTCATTCTGGCTTCAAATAACAGGGGAATGACAACGACGACAACAGGAGCATGGTTAAGGCTTTGCAGATGCGTGGTAATGCGATCGCGCACGTAGGGATGAATTTGCTGCTCTAACCAAGCCCGCTCGGTAGAATTGCTGAAAATAATTTCGCCTAAGCGACGGCGATCGAGACTACCATCTGGCAGCAAGAGTTCTGCTCCGTAGCGCTCTGCAATGTTTGCCAGCCCTTGCGAACCTGGCTCAACCGCTTCACGCGCATAGAGATCGGCATCTAAAACAGGCAATTGGTAGGTAAGATCCAGATAATGGGAAACGGTGCTTTTGCCCATTCCTACTCCACCCGTAATCCCAATGAGCCGCTGAGAAGTTTTAATCACACTTTAATTCTGACCTGCAATTCTGACCTTTAATTCTGACCTGCCCACTCGATAATCGCCGCAGTTAATCCTTCCAACGTATACTCTTTTGCTTCAACATCAACTCTGCCAAATAACGTTTTGCAATCCGCAGAGGTCTGAGGCCCAATCGAGGCAATACAGAGATTTTGCCCGATTGTCTGTCTATTGCCAAGCGACCCCAGTAATTGACCAAAGCACCTCACAGTTTTGGAACTGGCAAACGTAATGATGTCTATCTGCCCTTGAGCCAAGGCTGTAGCCGTTGCTGGTGCGATCGCCCTCGCACAGCCAGACTGATAGGCTGCTACTTCTACAACTTCTGCCCCCTGAGCCACTAGCTCTTTGACTAAAACCTCTCGTCCGCCTGTCTCAACGCGGGGAAACAAGATTTTTAGGCTTGGTAACTGGGTGCGATCGGGAAAGCTTTCTACCAGCGAATCTGCTACAAAGCTAGGTGGAATAAAATCTGGCTGTATCCCTTGTTTCTGAAGACCCGCAGCAGTTTTTGCCCCACTACCGCAATTTTGAGGTTGGTTAGAGCAGACTGATCTTTGCCTTGAACTGCGAGACGCTCAAAGAAATACTCTACGCCATTGGTAGAAGTCAGTATCAGCCAGTTGAACTGCTGGAGTTGGGCGATCGCCTGGTCTAATGCATCCCAACTCGAAGGTGGGTAAATTTCCAAGGTGGGCATTTCCACCACCGTTGCCCCCTGCTGCTGGAGAAGCTGAGCAAACTGACTGGATTGTCCAGCCGCACGAGTAATCAAGATAGTTTTGCCTGCGAGGGGAAGAGAAGCGTCCATAGATGAAGGGATCACAACCGATAGAAATAGAGAAGGTCAAGATGGGCAAGAGGTAAAATTACCCTTCTCTATTTTCCGGGGAAAGGGGCATCTGTAGAAAAGGTTGCAAACGAACGACTTCACCAATCACCATTACACAGGGTGACAGAGATTGGCGACTGGTTTGTTGAACGATCGCCTCTAAAGTGCTGAGCCAGATTTGTTGTTCTGGATGCCCTGCCCAGCGAATGACAGCAATAGGAGTTTGGGGCGATCGCCCGTAATGCAATAGCTGTTCCACAATCTTGGGCAAGGGCTTAGCTCCCATCAAGATCACCAGAGTTTCCAGCCGAGCCAGGCTCTGCCAATCTAAGGCTTCCAGGTCATGAGCACTGAGTACCGCAAAACAACGGCTCAAAACGGGATCGGTCAAGGGAATATTTGCGAGCAGGGGAGCAGCCAAAGCCGAGGAAATTCCAGGTACAACCTCAAAGGGACATTTTGCCTCAATTAAAGCTTGAATCTCAGAGGTGCAGCGGCCAAAGACAAATGGATCGCCGCTTTTGAGCCGGACGATTTGCTGGTTGTGCTGGCAGTGTTCTATGAGCAGGCGGTTGATCTGGGCTTGAGGCAAACTGGGCTGCCCTCCTCGTTTGCCCACATTGAGCTTCAGACAGGTTTCTGGAACGAGTTGTAACAATGCCTCATCTACTAAAGCGTCATAAATTACCACCTCAGCTTCAGTCAGGAGATGATGTGCCCGCATAGTCAGATAGTCCGCACTTCCAACTCCCGACCCAACCAGGTAAACTTTGCCTAAGCAATTAATCATACAAAGTTAATCACACCAGGATTATCAACCGAGGATCAGCGTTCTGCGAAATGCCATCAAAAAAGCCACAGATGAAGGTTTACTGCCCTAACCAACAGGCCAGCGGGAACAGAACATATTCTAAGTAAAATAGCTTCCAGATGAACTGATAAAATTGGGCGATCGCCCGCTGATCTTGTAAATTGACCCTTAGACTCAAGATCCACAGCACCATCAGTGCCAGCAAGTGCGACCCGATCAAAAATGCTGAATTCACGCCTGAAAGTAACCATCCTGAGAGAATCAAGCCTCCATAACAAACCGTCAGCACCCATCGCGCCAAATTAAAGACGGCTTGCTGTCCCAAACGCACCGTAAATGTGCTGATTTGATAGCGGCGATCGCCCTCCAAATCAGGGATGTCTTTGAAAATGGCGATCGCAAACGTAAACACCAGAATAAACGCTGTTAGGGCCCATACCACCCCTGGAACCTGCGGCGGATTTTCCAACTTTTGATTGAAGTGCAGAAACAAGCCCAGGTTAACGATGGCCCCGCGTACCGAAAAAATGCAGAGAGATGCCCAGACTGGAAACCGCTTCAAGCGAATCGGCGGCAACGAATAGGCCGTACCAATCAACAGGCTTGACCAAACAGTTACCATTAAAATCCACTGCTCCAAGCTGATCCTAGCAACGCTAGAACGCCGGCTATGAGGACAATTGCCCATCCTTGCGGCTTGGAAAATTCTCCAGAGGCGATCGGCAAATGGGGTTTATTGATCTGATCAATCTCCACATCTTCCAGTTGATTTAGGCCCACAATATAGATATTTCCGCAAAGACAGGCAATCCAGGCGGGGAACAAGTCCACTGGTGCGGGGAATTGTGTTCCTGCAATGACACCCAATGCCAACACACTCAAGCTAGTCCCGATCACCGTATGTGGTCGAGAGAATTTCCAAAAAGCATAGAGCCAGGAAAAAAGCGGACGAGAAGCATAAAATTGTGGTGAATTAGCGACCGATTCCTTTGCAACAGGGGGTTTTTCAGGAGAAAGTTGGCTCATAGGTGCCCAAATAAACGATCCGACTAAACCTTTACCCATTATCCGATCCAATTTGGAACTGTCTGGAGAAAAAGAAAAAAGATCGGACTACCCTCTGTTTTTTATCATCTTCAGAGACTTTAAGCATCTTTGTCATCTATCTAATTCTGGCGAATTTTGGCTAATTCTGGGTAGAAATACACATCGATACGTTTCTGTCGTGGGTGTGTCGTGTGCCTTGAATTTAAAGTTGAAACCGATCAAAAATGTAGAAAATCCGGGAACGATCTATACTGCCTGCCGTCTTGTCGTGAGTAACCCCATAGAACACTCTGCTACGACATAGTCTGTCGGTTGAGGCATTCTACCACTCCTCGCATCACAGAAGAAATTGAGGCATTTCAGCATGACCCGTTCATTAACCACAAACTCCTTTAATTTAGACCTAGGTGGACTTCTTAATGGCATTGATATTGGTGGTATCTTTGATGATTTACTGGGTACCAACAGTATCTTTGACAGTTTCGATTTAGGTAGTATTTTTGATGATCTTTTAGGTAGCAATAACATTTTTGACAGCATCGACCTAGGCGATCTATTTAACGATCTTGGTGTCGATAGTTTGTTTGGTTCTATTGATCTCGACAGTATTTTTGACACGTTGGGCAATCTAGGACTTGCTAGTGATTTGGATATCGGCGGATTGGTTGATGATCTGAGCGGATTGTTCGGCAATCTAAATCTAGGCAATCTTTTTGGTGGTCTAGATGATGATTACTACTATCTCTTCAACGGACTATCGGCAGATAACCTAATTAGTGGGTTAGGGCAGGTGAGTGGCTTAACCGGTTCCACTCAGACCGTTAACCCAAAAAAGTTGATCTGCTGGATGGCTTTGGGGCAGTATTAAACGCTTTGGGTGATATTGATCTTCTGAACGATCTATCTGTGAAGAATATTGTGGCTGGAGATGCTCTGGGCAATGTACTCCAGGGAATCAAAGGCGATGATTTGCTACTCGGTCTGAAGGGAAACGATCGCATCTTGGGTTTCAAAAATGATGACTTGATCAACGGCGGCGTTGGCAACGACAAAGCAGAAGGCTTGTCGGGGAACGACATCATTGCCGGAATGTTAGGTAATGACACGCTGGATGGCGGTAAAGGCAATGATGTGCTTGTGGGCGGCGAAGGTAAAAATACGCTGGATGGCGGCAGAGGCAAGGATTTATTTGTCCTGCAAACCAAAGGCAAGAACCTGATTCGGGATTTCAGCACTCGCGATGACAAACTGGCTGTGCTGGGCAACATTGCCTTCGACGACCTGAAGCTTTCGCAGCAAGGCGCTAACACTTTGATCAGTCTAGGTAATGGCGTGTTGGCCACTCTAACCGGCGTGAATGTGGGTCAAATCACAGACAAAGTCTTTACATTCTTGGGCTAAAGCCGTGTTCAAGCAAGGTCAGAAGTTGAGGGGCAATCAGTTTTGCCCCTCCTCCAGCCTTCTATATAATTTCAAGGCTTCACCCTCGGCAAAATGGTCTGCCATTCTGCCTGAGACAACGGGCAAGAGACAAGCTGAATGCCAAACCAGGATTCTGCTGAAGTGATCAAAGCTTGGCTCACTTTCTGAATCAACGCTGCACTTGAGCAATGTTGGGGCAGGGCGATCGCTGCCGTTTCCCCACCAAACACCTGCTGAAATAAGCCGGGATCAGGATTAAGGCGCATAGAACCCTGTTGCAAAAGTGTATTTCCCCGACGCAACTGAGCGCTGCCAATTAACTTAGCCCCATTGGGCATCACCAAATCTGCCGCTGTGGCTGTGCCAAAGCAATCAGGATTGTGAATGTACCCTCGTCCCGCTGCACCATACTGGAGATCAACGCCAAGCGATCGCCATCCCCGAATCAGAAATTCGCAGAGGTATTGATAGGCTTGCATCCGGTTGCCAGGAATATCAGATGTGACCAGCGTATAAGTCAAGTCGCCCTGATGCAGGACTGCTCGCCCCCCACTGGGACGTTGCACCAGATCAATGGGCTGATTCTGCCAGGTTAGCTGCCGCCAAAATTCTGGAAAGCGGCGCTGATGATAGCCCAAGGAAATAGCAGCGGGCAGCCAGGTATAGAATCGCAAAGTTGGGGGGTGCAGCCCCTGACAATGCTGATCCAATAGCCATTGATCGATCGCCATCTGGACACGACCCGCAGCCTGCATGGGCGGAATCAATCGCCAAACCGCCAATTCTTGCTTGTGCAAAAGTTGAGAGGAGTGTGTTGGTTCAAGTCGGGGATCACAAATGAAAACAGGTTTATCGGTTCAGCCAAACTGGGCTTGCAATGCTTCGTCATTATCATCGGCAACCGTAGCCACGATCGTGATGTTGCGGGATACTTCCGCTGGAGACAACCCTGCCAGAGTTCTCTTGGCGCAAACAACGACCTGGCTGTCTACCACTGCAAATCGGGCTTCCAGGGTACTTGTCCAGTTGAGTTCCATGAGCTTTTGCATTAACCCCGCTTCATCTCTCGCTGGAAGTTTCATCACGGCTGCCCAAACAGCTAGCTCATCCTCGTCCGTCATGCCCCGAAGCTGCACGAATACTTCAACACTTCCGTACTTAAACTTCCAAACATGTCCACTTTCACCTTGGCTGACCATTGCACTCTGGTCTTCCTGTAAACTGGCAATCACCGTTTCAATAATTTCCTGATAATTAGGGGTAACTGCATTGGGTGTCACTGCACTTTCGGTGCCAGGGTTGGCTGTGGGTTCCAAATTGAGTTCGTAGGCATTCATAATAGCGCTGTTTTTACTGTAAACGGTTTGCCTAAACCAACTTTAGCCTTTGCTGGAAGAATCTGCTTCAGCCTGTTGATTTTTTAGGTTTTCGTTACGGTGGAACGCGGGAATCGAAGTGCTTCAACCTGGGGGATAAATCGCCGCTTTGCAGATCACGCTCAAAGTAAACCCACAAAATGTAACGGCCCCTGCCCGCTAATCAATTCCGCCAAAAGCGCCAGGATGCCAAGCATCGCAATCCGTCCGTTCCAAACCTCGGCCGAAGTGGTTAGCCCCCATTCCCAGTTTTCTTGAGGATACATCTTCACCATCTTCTTCATTTTTGTGGCTTCTGATAGCTTGACACTAGGAGAATTCACAGCATCAATGACCATATCTGCTAACCCATCAATAAAGACAGGATGCGTATTTAGCGCCGGAACTCGGCTGAAGCTATGGATTCCAGCCTCTTCAGCAATTTCTCGGTACTCAATATCGATCTCTTGTAGCGTTTCAATATGTTCTGAAACGAAGCTAATGGGAACGACGAGGAGATTGTCAACTCCCCTCAGATGCCAGTTTTTTGATCGCCTCTTCCGTATAGGGCTGTAGCCACTCC
>JAAUOQ010000177.1 GCA_012034795.1 Leptolyngbyaceae cyanobacterium CRU_2_3 | reverse complement strand
ATCCGCGATCGCATCTTAAGCGAAGCCCAACCGTTATGAAAGATAGCCGCGTTTATCTGGTACATATTAGGGACTGCGTTAACCGCATTGAGGCTTACACTATTGAGGGAAAAACAGCATTTTTTGTAGATTTAAAAACGCAGGACGCAGTGATCCGCAATCTGCAAACGTTATGCGAATCAACCCAACGGCTTCCAGATTCTTGGAAAGCGATATGTCCTGAAATTGACTGGAGGACAATTGGCGACTTTCGGAACGTTCTAGCCCACCAATATTTAGACATTGATATTGATATTGTCTGGAATGTGGTGGAAAATTATCTGCCAGATTTAAAGCAAGCCATCGAAGCGATTTTCCAGCAGGTTTAGACTTCTTGAAGCAACAGCAGATTTTATTGCAGTGAAAAGCGTTTCTGTAGTCTGCTCGATCGTCAGCCATTAAACCGAAAGAGTAAAATTTTTTATACCGATATTAAACGGTCTTTGGGGCACATGCAGTGATGGAGGGGCTTGGCATTGCCAGTCCCGTACCGAATCTTGAAACCGCTCAATAGAAACGATCGATAGAATGAGGGCAGCCAGAGATGAACCATTCATGAGTCTTGACCTAACCCGATTTGCCAAAGTTTGTAATCCGAGCCGCACGTTAATCGTCGGCAATGCAGAGGATCAGCCCTACTACATTGATTTTGCTTCCGTCCGAGGCGGCAAAATTATTGAAGCCTTGGAGCGGACGATCGCCCGGCTTTCCCCCAACGAGCCAACCTGTCAATTGTTTACGGGTCACATTGGCTGTGGCAAATCCACTGAACTCTATCGGCTTAAAGCCGATTTGGAGCAACAAAATTTTCATGTGGTCTACTTTGAAGCAGATCAAGACCTAGAAGTAGACGATGTCGATGTGACTGATATTTGTCTGGCGATCGCCCGACAGGTCAGCAAAGACCTGGAAAAATTAGGATTCGGCTGAAGCCTAGCTACTTTGAGCGCCTGTTTGCTGAAATGGGAGCCATTTTGAACACACCCATCGAACTGGCAGGGGAAGCGGAATTTTCCATTGGCGTTGGCAAAGTCATTGCCAAAACAAAAAGTAGCCCTCAGTTTCGTAGCCAGTTGCGGCAATACCTGGAAACTCGCACCAGTAGCATTCTAGAATCGCTGAATCAGGAGCTTTTGGATAAGGCGATCGCCGAACTAAAACGACGCTACCAGAAGCAGGGACTAGTCGTGATTGTCGATAATCTCGATCGAGTTGAGAACCGTCTCAATGCAGCCGGGCGATCGCAGCCCGAATATCTCTTTATCGATCGGGGCAACCAGCTTCGGGAACTCAATTGTCATGTGGTGTATACCGTGCCCCTGGCACTGATGTTTTCTAGCGAAGGCGAGTCTCTGAAAAATCGACTGGGCGGCGGGGTTGCACCCAAAGTGTTGCCTATGGTGCCTGTTTTACAGAAAGACGGCGCTGCCAACCTGGAAGGAATGGCTCTGCTGCGGCAACTCGTGCTTGCCCGCGCTTTTCCTGAAACCCATCCCGCCCAACGGCTCGATCGCCTCCTAGAACTATTCGATGCACCTGCCACGCTCGATCGGCTCTGTCAGGTCAGTGGCGGACATATGCGTAATCTATTAGGGCTGCTCTTTGGCTGCCTTCAGCAGCAAGATCCCCCTTTCTCTGCCAACTGTTTGGAAGCGGTGATCCGCACCTACAAAGATGACTTAGCCTTGATTGTTAAAGAGAGTCAATGGCCAATGCTCAAACAAGTCGCTCAACAAAAAACGATTGGTAATGAGCCTGAATATCAAACCCTGCTGGCTAGCCTCTTTGTCTTTGAGTATCGGGGACAAACCGGACGGTGGTTTGATTTGAATCCAGCCCTGAAGGAGATTGTAGAAGGATATGCCTCTTCCTGAGAATATCCGCGTAGCCAACGAGCGATCGCTACACACCCTGGGGCGATCGGTGGGGCTAAGTGTAGGCGAGTTTTCCCTGATTTTGGTGCGCTGCAACTATGGGCGGCTGCGGCAGATGATCTTGGATGAAGTGCAAGAAACCTCTCCCCTGAATATTCGTGAGCTA
Organism: Leptolyngbyaceae cyanobacterium CRU_2_3; assembly: GCA_012034795.1. Classification (GTDB taxonomy): domain Bacteria; phylum Cyanobacteriota; class Cyanobacteriia; order Elainellales; family Elainellaceae; genus Drouetiella. Next base: position 6,398 of record JAAUOQ010000177.1, on the reverse strand, counting down.
AAGCTGACATCCCAAACCCAAACGCTGTATCAGGCAGTACAAGCAGCAATCAAACAACCGACTGAAGTGCTGATGCTCACCGGCCTAGAGTCTGTGCCCCATGCAGAAGCATTACTAGCAGGGGCAAACCTAGTGCGAGATGAGTTTCGGAAAAAATTTCACTTCCCGCTAGTCCTCTGGGTGACGGATCAGGTCTTTCAAACGCTGACACGAGCCGCTCAGGATCTCAGGAGTTTTGCAGCCGCATCGATCGCCTTTAAATTTCCCACTGATGAACTGATTACCTCGCTGCGGCAACATGCCGATCAACTGTTCGAGACGTTGTTGTATGCGGCGGGCGATCGCTTCTTACCCAACAGTGCCCTCAACCTGGATCGGGGTTCCCGTCTTCGCACCGAATTAGACTATGCCGTGCAAGATATTCGCAGCAGTGGACAGACTCTTGACCCAGAATTGCAGGCAGGTATTGACTTGCTTCAGGGACGTGATGCCCAAGCCCGCTTAGAAATGAACCAGGCAAAAGCATTTTATGAGCAAAGTTTGGCGTTTTGGGCAGGGGGAGAGCCAAGCGAGCGGCAGGCGATCGCGCATTACCGTGAACGCCAAGCCTGTCTATTGTTCCACTTGGGTTCTTGGTGGCGACGCTGTGCCCGGATGCGGCGGGCAGATTACCGAATGTCCATGCTGGAGGCAAAGCGATATTTTCAAGCGTGCCTGAATATCTTTCGAGAAGATGGGCGGTTAGACCTAGTGGCGCAGTTTATTACGGCACTGGGAGAAACATTGCAAAAGCTAGAAGAATGGCAGGCGCTAGAAACGGTCGCCAGGACTGGGTTGGCTTTACATCAACGCTATGCCGATCCCCTGCGGTTAGCGCGAGACTATGGCTTTTTGGCAGAAGTAGCGCTGGCGCGATCGCCAAATGTGCTGTTGGCAGGGACTTCTAAAGGTAGTGCATTTGAAGACAGTGCATTGGAAAGCAGCGCGACAGCGTCACCATTAGCAGATTGGACAGAAGCCAAAATCTATGCAGAGCAAGCATTGGAAATTCTGGATCGAGTAGAGCAGGCAGGAGGAAGAACCTTGACCCAACCCCTTATGGCGAAGGGTGTTGGGCAAGATTCACAGGAAGGAAGTTACAAAACTTTATCAAAACCAACAAATCTCGCTGTATTGAATGCTACTTCTAGCACTTGGGAAGAAGATGCTTTGTCCTTAGCAGAGCAGGTGCATCGGGGCTGGTATTTGCTGCTGCTGGCGCGATCGCTAGCCAGGTTGGCGATCGCCAGACAGCCATCCAGCATTTGCAAGTAGCGCATCAGGAAAGCAAGCCGCAGTTCGACCCCACTCTCTATATCCACATTTTGCAAGCCCTACAGTCTCTTTATTTTGCCGAGGCCCGCTACCTGGATGCCTTTCAGGTGAAGCAGCAGCAGCGCATCATTCAACAGCAATATGGGTTCACAGCATTTGTGGGGGCGAGTCGGCTGGAGCCTCGACAAATTGCGAGTCAGGGGGAATTGGTGCCCTCAGCCGTGGAAGCGGTTGTCATGCAAGAAATTGCAGTTTCCGGACGGCAGCAAGATGTGAACCGACTGGTGTCTCGCATTAGCCTTCCCCGCGATCGGTTGACGGTGATTCATGGTGCATCAGGGGTGGGCAAAAGTTCCATTATTACCGTGGGACTGATTCCGGCCCTCCGACAAAAGCGGACGATCGAAGCTCGCCGAATTTTACCTGTCCTGGTGTCGGTGTATAACGGCTGGGTCAGTAGTGTGGAGCGTGGCATTGCCCAAGAATTAGCCAGATTGGGCGAGGGCGATTTGTTAGAAACCGCAAAATCAAATGCCCCAACCTCTGAGTCCAAGGAAGCTTCTCAGGTCACGGCTCAGGTCACGGCTCAGTCCAAATCTCTATCTGCCATACCTTCACGAAATAGAAGCGAAGGAGGCAGTGAACCCATCATCCCCAACCCTCGATCGCTGCTCACCCAAATTCGGCAAAATTCCGATCGCCACCTCTACACCGTATTGATTTTTGACCAATTTGAAGAGTTTGTCTTTGCCTACCCCGAAATTCAGCAGCGGCGATCGTTCTATTTATTTTTGAAAGAGTGCCTCAACATTCCTTACGTCAAGGTGGTTTTGTCCTTACGAGAGGACTATTTGCATTACTTACTAGAAATCGATCGCGTAGCCAATTTAGAGGTGGTGAACCATGACATTCTCAGCAAGCAGATTCGCTATCCTTTGGGTGATTTCTCACCTGCGGATGCCCGTACTGTGATTCATAGTCTGACTGAGCGATCGCAGTTTTCTCTAGAGGATGCTTTAGTCGAGCGATTAGTCAACGATTTGGCTGGAGAATTGGGTGGTGTCCGTCCTATTGAACTGCAAATTGTTGGGGCACAGCTTCAGGATGATGGCATTACCACCCTGGCACAGTACGAGCAACTGGGTGAGGCTCCTAAGCAAACGCTGGTACAGCGATCGCTGGAAGATGTGATCCAGGACTGCGGAGAACCGAATGAGGCAATTGCTCAGGCGGTTCTGGTTTTTCTGACGAACGAAGATGAAACTCGCCCCCTGAAACCACAAGCCGAACTGGCAGAAGAACTGATATTAGCGGAGATTCCCCATACCAGCGCTCAGCTAGACTTGGTACTGGAAATTTTAGTCGGTTCAGGACTCGTCTTAAAAATTCCGGAGGAGCTTGTGCCGCTCTATCAGCTTGTCCATGATTACCTGGTGTCCTTTATCCGAGAGCAGCGAGATGTTGACTTGTTGGAGCGCCTCGCCGAAATTGAAGCAGAAAAGGCCTCTGTAGAGGCCCAGCGCGATCAGCTTGCCATTGCCAACCGGGAACTAGACGAAGCGAATCGGCAACTTGACCGCACTAACCAAGAATTGGGCAAAGCCAACCAGGGGCTAGATGCGGCGCGGCGGCAAGAAAGACAGGTGCGATCGCGCACTGTCATGGCTTCGGGGGCAGTATTGGTGATCACGACGGGGTTATCGGTATTTTTGGCTCAAAATGCCTGGCGTGCTAATCACGAAGCTGAGATGGCAGACAATAACCGTCGGTTTGCTGAAACCAGAGCCATCGCTGCCAATAGCAGAGCTACAACTGCCAATAGCAAAGCGATCGCTGCCAACGTCAGAGCCAAAGATGCTGCCACTCGTTTGCAGACAGCAACCCGTCAGCAGCTTACTGCCCAAGCCGACGTAGTCCGCGCCAAACAAGAGCTATCTGCGGCCCAAACTAATTTACGCCAAATTCAGCAGGGAGCTACTCAAGCCACCGCTGCTCGCCTTCAGGCAGAGGATCGTGTCAAAGCCGCTGAAGCAAAGCTCAGTCAAGCCGATGCTAACCTCAGCCAAGCCAATGCTGCTTTAGTCATAGCGCAGACCCAACAGCGGGAAGCCATAGCAGCTACCAAACTAGAACGGGAAAGTGTAGCAGCCCTCCAACAATTTCAGTACTCGCAAATTGCCGCCTTGGTGACTGCTGTGAAAGCAGGTCAGGATCTTCAGCAGATTGTTAAAGATGGACGACCGCTAGATCAATATCCGGCAGTTAGTCCCCTCCTGGCGTTACAGATCATCACCGATAATATTCGTGAAAGAGTGCAGGTTGGGGGCAATGCTGGCAAAATTCAGGCTGTGCAATTCAGTCCTGGAGGCGATCGCTTTATCACAGCCGAAACGGATGGTGCATTTAGCTCCTGGAATTTGCAGGGCGCTTTGATCAAAAAAATTAAGGTGGCTGCCGACAGTATTCAGGAGCAAGAGGCACAATTTAGCCCCAATGGGCGGACTATCGCAACTCGTGGAGCTACTAACGGCAACGTTCGCCTGTGGGATTTGGAAGGGAGACTCTTGAGAGCATTGCCTTACTCTGCTTCCAGTCTGCAATTCAGTGCAACTGGGCAAATCATGACATGGGGCACAAATAACCCAACAGATAACCCGACAGATAACCCGATCGGCACAGATGATACGATTTGGATCTGGGATCAGCAAGGCAATTCCCTTGCCACTCTGCCCCAGCCAGAAGGAATTGCCAGCGCCCAGATTAGCCCCAATGGACGACAGATTGCTGTGTTGGGTGATAGCGGCAAGGTGTGGCTACTGAATTTGTCTGGAGAAACCGATGAAATTACCGAGATTCGGTCAACATCTAACGGCAGCGTTCAGTTCAGCCCTAACAGTCGATATTTGGCAATTAGCGATGGGCAAGCGATCGTGACGCTGTGGAACTCACAAACACACCAGTTTGCCAAAATCACTGGGCAAGCAAGAAATTTATCCAGCCTGCAATTCAGCCCAGACAGTCAATATTTGGCAACAGCCGATGAAGATGAAAAAGGCACCCTGCGGCTGTGGCAGATCAGCGATCGCTTATGGCAGGACAGCGATCGCCTTCCACAATCCAACACAGAATCCAACACAGAATCCAACACAGAATCCAACGCAGAATCCTCTCGGACTTTAGGCAATGAGCTAGCTGTTTTCCAGGGGCACCAGGGAGCCATTCGAGACATTCAGTTTAGCCGCAATGGACAAATAGCCACACGCAGTGATGACAACACCGTTCGCCTTTGGGATCTCGGTGGGAATTCTTTGGCAGTGCTCCGAGGACATCGCGGCAGAATTGAGTCCATGCAGTTTAGCCCCAATGGGCAAACCTTGCTAACAGGCGGAGCCGACGGCACAGCCCGTCTGTGGAACCTCAAAGGACATCCCGTAGCAGAACTGCCCGATCAGCAGGGAGATTACCGCGATCGCCTTGCACTTCGCTTTAGCCCAACGGGACAACAGTTTGTTACAGGCAGTAAAGACGGTGTGATTCGCCTTTGGGATTTGCAGGGCAATCTGTCCAAAGAATTACGGGAACGCCTCCAGAATATTCAAGACGTGCAATTCAGCGCGGATGGCCAAAAGCTAGCGGCGTTAGCATACAGCACTTTTGGTACAACTATTCGCCTATGGGATACCCAGGGCAATCTGTTAGCCAAGTATCCTGAACCCCAAGATGACTTTTTCAATTTCAATCAAGCCAACCTCCATAACCTTCGTTTGAGTTTGGATGGTCAAGTTGTAGCGGTTCTTGGCAATCATGGATCTGAGAGGGATGTGGTAAGACTTTGGGATGTGCGGAGCAATCAGCTTCGAGTGTTGCCACAGGCAGGTATGCTCAGCCTGCAATTTAGCCCAGATGGACGGCAACTTGCCACAGGTGGAACCGATGGTATTATCCGCATCTGGGATCGGCAGGGTATTTTGATCCGATCGTTTCCGGCACACAAGGGCGGTATTCAGGATATCCAGTTTTCTCCAGAGGGTCAGCGGCTGGCAACGGGCGGAGCTGACGGCACCGTAAAACTTTGGGGGGTACAGGGCGATCGCCTCAACACCTTTATCGGGCATCGTGGCAACGTCCTCGCGGTGCAGTTTTCTCCAGAAGGTCAGCGGCTGGCGACAGGTGGAGCCGATGGAACAGCCCGTCTCTGGGATGTGCAAGGCGGTCAGCGGGCTGAATTTCGAGGACACCAGGGCAGTGTTCTCAGTTTGCAATTCCGCGCCGATGGGCAAAGCCTGTCCACGCGCAGCGAAGATGGCACAACTCGACTCTGGAGCCTCCAAGAACAACAAATTGCCCAACAAATTGCCCAATATGATGGCTACCAATCGGCACTCAGCCCCAACTGGCAGTACATCGTCACTGCCACCAAAGCCCCTTCCACCATAAATAATGATCGCCTCAGCCAGATTCGTCTTTGGAAAATTAATGATCTGGATCAACTGCTGTCTAGGAGTTGCGACTGGCTTCAGCCTTACCTCAGCCATGCCCCCGATTTGGATCAAGCCGATCGCCGCCTTTGCGACAATTGATTCACTGAGGGATGCAGTCGGCTATTCGGCTATGCCGCTAGTTTGGCAGCGATATAAGCACGCCATCCGCCATATTGCGTAATCTCTTGCTGTCCCTCACACAGCATCGGTTCGCCCAATACCCCCAAAGTTTGTTTGGCTCCTGCCAACTCAACTTTACCAATGCATAAGCCCGGCGGTTCTTGTAGCAGAATAGAGGACAGCCCCGCAGCCGGAACTGACCAAATTTCTAGGGCGATCGCCGCTCCACCCTCTGCCACCCGTATCATGGCTGGATGTACATCCTGGATTGACCAGAGGCGATAGATTGGGGCAGTGACTGTCTCTTGCACAAATTCTGCTCCCACCCCTAGCAAATTTCCATTCAACTCCAGCCCTCGCATCAATGTGCCATTGACTGCCAAATCAACTCGTTCTCCGTTCCCCATTCCCTCTGCCTCATTGCCGATTGCCGTTCCCCATTCCCTCTCGCCTCATTGCCGACTTGCCCATTCCCCATACCCC
>JAAUOQ010000176.1 GCA_012034795.1 Leptolyngbyaceae cyanobacterium CRU_2_3 | reverse complement strand
ACCCTAACGACGGCGATCGTCTTGACGAGTCTATTGGGAATGGGGTTAGCCGGACTATTCCTAAACTGGAAGTTCAGCCCAATGCTAGAGCGGATCAATGGGAGGGTGAACGGTCTAGTGATTCAGATGAACAAGTTCCAGAAGCGCCTGAAGTAGAAGACCCACAGGTTCAGCAGCTCCAGCGGCAGATGGCGATCGCCCAGTCTTGGAGTGATGACCAATTGCTGTCCATTGCGGCGCAAGTGCAGGATTACTTCAAACAGCCGCCGTCGAAACCGGATGTAAACAGAGCAGAACAGCTTCAGGGTGAGCTAGAGCGGCTGAAGGAGCAGGACAGGCAACTGCGAGATATGGTTAACCAGCAGCGTCAAGCGCTGGAGACTCTTGGGCCAGCGCGGTCATGGAAATATATTTTCGGTTCCAACCCGCAGGAAGTGAAGGCGGCTGAGCAGCGGCTAAAGCAGACCACGAGCCAGAGGTCGATTCTAGGGCAACGGATTCAGACTACCCAGCAGACGTTTAGGGCATGGCAGCAGGAGGCGCGAACCTATAAGGGATGGCGTGATAGCGAAAAGGGTGAGCAGATGCACCAGTACCGCGACATCCTTAAGCTGGAGCCAGTTCAGGAGCGCATAACCCAAATCCATCATGCCCAGGAGCAGATTCGCCAAGCTCAGGAACGGCAGCGTCAGAAAGAGAAGGCGCTGGAGGCTTTGCAGGGATGGCAGCAGATGGCTATCAAGTTAGGTAGACCGCAAACTTATGTGCAGCGCATTCAAGAGATTACCGAGGAATACAGGCAGGGCAAGCTCTTAAACGAGAATCAGCGCGAGCGGATGAAGCAGGATTTGACGGCTTATCAAGAACAGCTCAGGCAAGCGCAGGTTCAACAGCAGCGACAGCGAGGATTTAGTTTATGAAACCTAGAACTCTTTTTCAAAAAATGCGATCTTCCAACCTAGAACTATGCACAGACCTCTCTTTGCTACTATGCTAAATCGTCGGCAATCTTTACGTGTCCGTTCCCTCTTGATCGGGCTTTTCCTTGCCCTAGTTTTGAGGGTTGCTCCTGCCCAAGCCATTCCTCTGTTTTCCCTTGCGGTGAATGGTCATCCGCTTTTTCAGAACAACCATATTCTGCTACTTGCTACAGGTGCTTTAGCCCTGGCGATCGCCCTACACTTGGGATTGGGATGGTTGTGGCGATATGCCCGACAAGCCACACTCCAACGATTTATTCAGCAACCAACAGAAGCAAATACGCGCACTGAACTGCCTAAAGCACTGAATTTATTATTCAGTTTGACACTGATTGGGGTTAGGATCGGGGTTTGGATGGTCACTGCCCTCTACGTGACCAATCTATTTCCAGTTAGTCGGAATTGGAGTGCAGTGCTGACCCGTGGTTTAGTCACTAGCTTCACTGCCCCTGCTCTGTCTGTTGGACGAAACAATTACTCAGTCACAGATCTGCTGATTTTAGCAAGTCTGGTTCTGGGATGGGTTGTCCTCAGTGGCACCGCTGCCAACTTTCTTAAGCTGCGGATTTTACAGGCCACCCGCATCAGTTTAGGCGATCAAGAAGTTGTTGCGGTCATTGCCAAGTATGCACTGATTGTGGTTGGTACGATTGTGCTGCTCCAGGTGTGGGGCATTGACCTGAGTTCGCTCACTATTATTTTTAGCGCGCTGGGGGTTGGCATCGGGTTTGGGTTTCAGAATATCGCTAAAAACTTTGGCAGCGGTCTGATTTTACTGTTTGAACGTCCGATTCAGGTGGGCGACTTTGTCAAGGTGGGCGACCTTGAAGGAACCGTTGTTCGCATTAGCGCTCGCAGTACCGTGCTGCGTAGCCTGGATCATATTTCCATTATTGTGCCCAACTCCCGCTTTCTGGAAGAGGAGGTGATTAACTGGAGCTTTGAGAATCCGGTGTCGCGGATGCGAATTCCGGTGGGCGTTGCCTATGGCTCTGATATCAGTCTGGTAAAGGAAGCGTTGCTCCAGGCGACCCATGGACACGCTGCTGTCTTGACCCATCCAGAACCCATTATTTTTTTTCTAGGGTTTGGCGACAGTTCGCTCGATTTTGAGTTACGGGTCTGGATTGCAGAACCCAGTGCCCAATATCGGATTAAGAGCGATTTGTTTTTCCGCATTGAAGAACTATTTCGCGCACACCAAATCGAAATTCCCTTCCCTCAACGAGATTTGCATGTGCGTTCTGGCAACGTTCCCCTGGCACTGTCGCCACAACTGGAGGCAACGTTACGAGAAGCCTTACAAAAGTCAGAGGATACCTCAGCCAACCAGAACTAAACTGGGCTACCCAAAAAACGCTACAGTCAGAATTGCTCCGTCAATCGTTTTTTAGGAAATGGGATGCAAGTGCTAAAGATATTATTGACGATCGCCCAGTTACGCGACTGGTTTGCCAATAATTTAGGGGTAAACACGACTCGAAAAGAGCAGGTCTACCTGGACATTGCCCATTCTGTAACGCTGACGGACACTAGCTACTGGATTCAAGTGTTGTTTTCCGCAGGGATTGCCACCCTGGGTCTGGTATTGAATAGTCCCGCCGTCATTATTGGCGCGATGCTGATTTCCCCTTTGATGGGCAGTATTTTGGCCAATGGGTTAGCCCTTGCCACCGGAGATGTGATTTTAGCGCTGCGGGCAATTTTGAATCTGTTCTTAAGCTGTGGGCTGGCGATCGCCTTTGCGGTTCTGCTGTCCTTGATTCTGCCCTTTAAGGATATGACCAGCGAAATTCTAGCCAGAACTCAGCCCAATCTGCTGGACTTACTCATCGCTCTATTTTCTGGAGCAGTGGGAGCGGTGGCAATTTGTAAGGAGCCTAAAGGTGTTGCCACCTCTATTCCAGGCGTTTCAATTGCGGTGGCACTGATGCCGCCGTTGTGTGTGGTGGGCTATGGGATTGGGACGGCAGTAAGCCTCAGTCCTGGGACAGGATTAGCCGTGGCACGCGGGGGCGGACTGTTATTTTTTACCAACTTTGTCGCCATTACATTTATGGCGATGCTTGTGTTTTTGGCGCTGCACATGGATATCGATCCGGTGCGCGAACGGGTATGGGCATGGCGGGAAGGCGATCGCGAAAGCACTTGGGTTCGCTCGTTGCTCGCTCAAGTGCCTGTCTCTGGGCGATTGAAACGCATCGGCAGTTTGCCCAGTCGCCTGCTGCTGATTGGGATGACGATTGCGTTAATTGCGATTCCCCTGAATCAATCCTTCAATCAGCTCCGTAGCGAAATTAGCGATAAACAGCAAGAGAATCGACTTCGGAATACGGCAACAGAGCTTTGGCAAAAAAACTTTGCTAACTTTGCCGATGGCAGAACGCGATCCTACATCAGTCAACTCTCATTTAAAGAACAAGATCGTCAGCTAGTGGCCCAACTTCAGGTGGTGACGAGCAAAGTCTACGCCGCAGATGAGCGAGAGCAATATAAGCAACAACTGGCGATAAAACTGTTGAGACCATCAGACTCGATTGCCCTGACTCTGATTCAAATTCCCACGGCCTCTAGCGACCTATTACGGAGAATTCCAGAAGAAATCAAGCCAACGCCACCCCCTACCCTTGCCCAATTGCAAGCCAGTTTGTTGAGAGACATCGGGTCTATGCTCGATTCCCTCCTATTACCTCTCTCTGCTCAACTCGTGAGCTATGAAACGGGTTCCAGCCCAGATGAGCCGTTTAAGATTCAAATTATTTACTTGAGTCAGCGGGATATTGACCGCGATGGACAGGCAATACTGGTGCAGGACATCCGCAGGCAGTTAAATGACTCGACAGCTCAGGTAAACTTCAAGCGGATTGCACCCCTTGCGGTCACGGTGACGTTTGAATTGAATCAATCTGACATTCCTCCTACTCAAATTCAAGCGCTAGATCAGTTGGGTCAACTGGTGCAGAACTATCCCAAATTAAAGATTGAGATCGTCGCTGGGCAAACGTCCGCTGAAATTGGCACACCCGCCCAAGCGCGATCGCTGACAATCCGTCGCTATCTGCAAACGAAATGGCAAGTACAGCCAGATCGCTATGTGGTCAAACCAGGGATAGAACCTAAACCCATTGTTCAACTGAAGACTTCGTCGAGTCGATAAACTGCCTCAGTGTATACAAGGTAATGATTACAAGCTGGAAATTTAAGCATGATCGAGACAGCTCTACCGGAAGTGGCAATCGAAGAAAATCTGAAGCATTTTTTGCTGGTGCTGTCGGTTTCTTTGGGCGTGGCGACTCTGCCAGAAATTTTTAGCTGGTTCCGCAAAATTCCCTACACGCTGTTGTTGGTGATTGTGGGATTGGGGCTAGCTCTGGTCGATGTGCGATTGGTCAATCTGTCGCCGGAATTGATTCTGTTGATTTTTCTGCCGCCGCTGCTGTTTGAAGCGGCTTGGAATTTGAAATGGTCGCGGCTGAAGCAGGATTTAATGCCCATTGGTTTGTATGCGGTCTTGGGGGTCGTCATTTCGATTGCGGGGATTGCCCTTGGGCTGAATCAACTGGCAGGTCTGGCTTTGCCAACTGCACTGCTAATTGGTGCGAGCCTTTCCGCGACCGATCCAGTATCAGTGACGGCACTGTTTCGGGAGTTGGGTGTGGGCAAGCGCCTCACGACCCTCATGGAAGGCGAAAGTCTGTTCAATGACGGGATGGCGGTGGTTGCCTTTGGTTTTCTGGTGGCGTTCTCTTTGGGAACTGCCGATCTAGCGCTTCAGCCGATTTTGTTCCAGTTGATTACGGTAGTGGGGATTGGCCTTGGAACTGGGGGGCTGATTGGGTTTGCCATTTCCTATCTGACCCAACGCTTTGACCTGCCGCTTGTAGAGCAGTCGCTCACTTTAGTTTCTGCCTACGGCACCTACCTGATTACGGAAGATTTAGGCGGTTCTGGGGTGATTGGGGTCGTCACGACGGGGCTAATCTTGGGCAATTTTGGCTCTCGGATCGGGATGAATCCCCGCACCCGCATTATTGTGAGTGAGTTTTGGGAATTTTTAGCCTTTTTTGTCAACTCCATTGTCTTCCTGCTGATTGGCGATCAGATTCGCTTTGCGGTTTTAGGCGAAAACCTGGGCGCGATCGCCGTTACCATTGCAGCGGTGATTGTGACACGGGCGATCGCCATTTACGGGCTAGGCTTCCTGAGCAACCGTTTGGCAAACTCCGAAATTCCGGTATCCGATCAGACCGTGCTGTGGTGGGGCGGGCTGCGGGGTGCGGTTTCTATTGCCTTAGCCTTGAGCGTACCTGAAAGCCTGCCGGGGCGCGAGGTGGTGATTGCGACCGTTTTTGGCACCGTGCTGTTTACCTTATTGGTTCAGGGATTGACCATTCAGCCTGTCCTTAAAGCACTAGGGCTTCTGAGCGACCAGCCGATGCGTCAGCAATATCTAGAGGTGATTGCGCGTCAGGCGGCGCTCAATCGGGTACTGCAACACCTGGGCGACATCGAGCAACATCCTGGGGTTGAGCCTGAGTTTTATCACTATCAAGTCTCGTTGGTCAAAGGTGAACTAATCCATCTGCAAGCCCAAATCGACCAGCTTCAGGCTGAGTACCCTAACCTACAGACGTTTATCACGGAGCGACTTCGAGAAGAACTGCTGGCAATCGAGGCCGATACCTATGCGGAGTTTGTACGGGCGGGTCGCTTAAATCAAGAGCTGCCTTTGTTCTTAGGGGTTGAAACAACGGCAGGGTAAGCTTTGGTGGCGTTTACTGATTGGGTTCAACTTAAAGATCTAAGATTGAAGAAAATGGCACTTAACAAAAAAATTAAAAAATTTATCGTTTTGATAATCGTCATTTTATGTTTGGCGATCGCTTCACCCTTTTCTTATTCGCAAGACGTTAGTAAGCCTCAGAAAATCAGTGAATCTTCGGTGGTCTTGTCAGGAGAGCCGCTGTTTGAAATCAAGGCAAAAATTGGTTCATTCTCGCCGGAAGATCGTGCTAAGGCTGTGAGTCAGAGGCTGGAAGCCTTTGCCGAAGATGCATCGCTTCCCATTGATATCCTAAAGCTGGAGAATCAAAGCGATGAGACTGTAGTTCTAGCTGGAGATAAGACCATTCTTGCCCTAGTCGATGCTGATGCAAAAGCTGCAAATAAAAATCGTCAGGAATTGACGGCTGAATATCTCAAAAAAATCAAGATATCGATTCAAGAATATCGAGAGTCTCGGAGCACTAAGAGCCTTTTGTTTAGTGGACTATATGCTTTTTTATTAACTATTTTACTCTTAATTATTTTTAAGGTTCTAAGTCAAATTCTATCTAGAACTCTGCAAAGAATAGATGCTGCGAAAGGGACTAGAATTCCGTCTCTTAGAATTCAAAATATTGAGTTTCTACCCGCCACTCAAATTACGGATATTCTGACACGCGCTTTAAAATTTCTGCGGTTGATTCTGTTTCTAGGGCTGTTTTATCTCTACGTCCTTCTCGTTTTAAGCCTTCTTCCTTGGACAAAACAGGTTGGTGCCTCCCTCTCTAGTTATCTTTTGAAATCAGTAGGTGGGGTCTTTCAGGCGTTTTTTGCTTATCTGCCAAACTTATTTGTCATTGCCTTAGTTGTGGTTTTGACTTATTACATTCTTAAATTGGTCCAATTCATTTTTACAGGAATTGGTCGAGGAACCTTTTCTTTACCTGGATTTTATTCAGAGTGGGCAAAGCCAACAAATAAGCTGGTCACATTTTTAATTATTGCCTTCGCCGCTATTGTGGCTTTCCCCTACCTGCCAGGGGCGAAATCTCCGGCTTTTCAGGGTGTTTCTGTTTTTCTGGGGCTGCTGCTCTCCCTCGGTTCATCGGCTGCGGTTGCGAATGTGGTGGCGGGTGTGATTTTGATCTATACCCGTGCTTTTGAGGTGGGCGATCGTGTCAAAGTGGGTGATGCGATCGGCGATATTGTCGAAAAAACCCTTCTGGTTACGCGCATTCGCACCATTAAAAACGTGGTGATCACCATTCCCAATGCATCGGTTCTTAGCGCCCAAATTATTAACTATAGTTCTGCGGCTCAAGACCCAGACACGCCCCCGCTGATCCTACACACTACTATCACCCTCGGCTATGACTTGCCCTGGCGGAAAGTCCATGAAGCGCTGATTAATGCGGCTCGTGCCACAGCACACATCTTGACAGAACCCGCGCCCTTCGTACTGCAAACCAGTCTGGATGATTTTTATGTCAGCTATGAAATCAATGCCTACACTGACAACCCTAAGATTATGGCAAAGATTTACTCAGAGTTACATCAAAATATTCAAGATAAGTGCAATGAAGTGGGGATTGAAATTCTGTCGCCCCATTACCGAGCCATGCGGGACGGTAATCAAAACACCATCCCTGAAAGCTACCTGCCTGAGGACTATATTGCGCCAGGATTCAGGATTTCTTCTTTAGGACATTTTGGCAAACCACCCGATCTCAAGCCCAAATCAAATGGGCAAGAATTATCCGAAAGTTAGGGCTAGCTATCTCTGATTTATAGATTGACATTTCATTTATTTTGCCACCACGAGTCATCATTTCATGAACGATTTTTTTGCATTAGCCCGACATTGGTTTGCTAACCCACTGGTGGTCAAGTTCATCACCGCAATTATCGGCATTTTTATCATCACGCTGCTGGTGCGGTTCCTGCGCCGCTCCCTATCCCGCTACATCCAAGACTCCGATGCAAGCTATCGCTTCCGTAAGGTGATCACCTTCATTGGCTATCTGGCGATCGCCCTGTTCATAACAATTGTGTTTAGCGATCGATTGGGGCAACTCACCTTAGTGTTTGGGGCAGTGGGTGCAGGGGTAGCCTTTGCGCTCCAAGAAGTGATTGCCAGTTTAGCGGGTTGGGTGGCGATTTCCTTGGGGCAGTTTTATAAACCCGGCGATCGGGTGCAGCTTGGCGGCATTATCGGCGATGTCATCGACATCAGCATTTTGCGAACCACCATTATGGAAATTGGGGCCTGGGTTAAGGCCGATCAGTATAACGGACGGATTGTCCGCGTTGCCAATAGCTTTGTCTTCAAAGAACCCGTCTTCAACTACTCCGCCGATTTCCCGTTCGTGTGGGATGAAATTACGGTGCCCGTTAAGTATGGCAGCGACCATCGCCTAGCGAGAGCCATTCTTGAGCAAGTCGCCCAGGAGGTTGTAGGTGAGTATATTGCTCAAGCTCAATCGACCTGGAAGTCAATGGTACATAAGTACCTCATTGAGGATGCAAAGGTTGAGCCAATGGTCACTCTAGTCACCAATGATAACTGGATGGAATTTACCCTGCGCTATGTGGTGGACTACAAAGCGCGACGAGTCAAGAAAGACGAGCTTTTCACGCGAACCCTGGATGAGTTCCTGGGCACGGATGGTCGGGTTGAGTTTGCCTCAGCGACCTTCCACCTCGTTGAAACCCCTGTCTTCGATGTCAGGTTGACCCGTGGTGGCAATGGAAAGAAAGAC
>JAAUOQ010000175.1 GCA_012034795.1 Leptolyngbyaceae cyanobacterium CRU_2_3 | reverse complement strand
TAGTGAGGTAATCGATACTCACTCATAGGTTGATCATAGCTGAAAAGATGACAGGTTTAATGCGTCCAAGGATGACAGGTTTAATGTAGGTATCATGGAGCAATTATGGGGTGCCATGCTCTACTAGAACTATGGGATGGAGCAACTCCAGAAGAGAAGTTGATGAAATTATGCTAGCTCCCCCTGCCACTAGAGTCAGAATCAGCTACTATAGCTAACTGCGGCAAAACCGAGTCTATTCCCAGTCTACTCAACTAAACTTGAAGAAGCTGGTGCTTAGGTTTAAGTGAAGTTAGGTGACCTGTTGACTCAGTGCCCATTACCCTGCGACGAGAATTGCGATGAAAGTTACCCAGGAAAAGTTACCCGCTAGCCAAATCGGTCTGGAAATTGAGATTCCCTCTGAAATGTCAAAGCAAGCCTATGAAAAAACTCTACAGGAGTTTACTCGGTCTGCAAACATTCCTGGGTTTCGAAAGGGCAAAGTGCCTCGCCAGGTCTTGATTCAGCGTTTCGGCTCAACCCGGCTCAAAGCGGCTGTAGTGGAAGATCTAATTCAAGATGGGCTAAAAAATGCTCTAGAGCAGGAGAAAATTGAGGCGATCGGTTCTCCTGAGCTTCGTTCTTCTTTTGAGGAACTTGTGACCCAATTTGAGCCTGGATCAACCCTGACTTTCTCGGCCGTGGTAGATGTGCCACCTGAGGCAAAACTGAGCCAATATACTGGGCTGCAAGTTCAGGCAGAAGAAGTTAAGTACGACCTGGAACGGGTAGACAAAGTCCTAGAAGATTACCGCAAGCGATCGTCTACTCTGGTGCCTGTGGAAGGACGTTCGGCCCAGACAGAGGATGTCTCTACAGTTGATTTTGCGGGGCGGTTGATTGCTGAAGGAGAGGCAGAACCCTCAGAAATTCCAGGTGGTAGTGCTGAAAACTTTGAGATTGAGCTACTCGAAGGGCGGTTTATTCCAGGATTTATTGACGGCATCATTGGCATGAACCCTGGGGAGACAAAGAGGTGGCAGTCAATTTCCCAGATTCCTATGCCCAAAAGGATTTGGCAGGTCAATCCGCTATTTTTACGATTACTCTTAAAGAACTGAAAGTGCGAGAACTGCCAGAGTTAGACGATGATTTTGCCCAAGATGTCAGTGAGTTTGAGACATTGGCAGAGCTACGCGCGTCTTTGGAAAAGCGCTATCAGGAGGAAGCAGAAGAACAAACTAAAACCAACAAGCAAGAAGCGCTGTTGAACGAACTTGTCAAGTACTTAGAGGTGGAGTTGCCAGAAACCTTGATTAAGCAAGAGGTTGACTACACCGTCTCTCAAACGGTAATGCGTTTAAGCCAGCAAGGCTTAGACCTTCGTAAAACTTTAACCAATGAAATTCTGGCAATCCTGCGGCAACAGGCTCGCCCAGAGGCTACAGTTCGACTTCAGCGAACCCTGGCATTGAGTGAAATAGCCAAGAATGAGTCCATTCAAGTAACGCCTGAAGAGGTTAATGCAAAAGTAGCTGAAGTTTTACAAGAGTTGGCAGATCAGAAAGAAATTGATACCGATCGCCTACGCCAAGCTGTAGAAGATAATTTGCTACGAGATAAAATTTTGGATTATGTGGAGACGCAATCCACTGTTGAACTTGTGCCTGAAGGATCTCTCAAGCCTGAAAATGCTGATTCTGAGACTCCTGCATCTGAAACCCTCATAGAAGTAGCGGCGGAAACGGTTGTAGAAGCACTCGATGCTTCTGAGTCAGACGAGGCTGATTTAGAGAAAACTACAGCAGTTGCTCCATCAGAAGGAGAAGCAACCTCAGAAGCTACAGCTTCGCAGCCAGTTGAACCGGCTGAAGCACGAACCTCTGCTCCTAAAACCGCTGCTCAGAAGGAAAAAGGAGAGAAGGCTCAAAGCAAGCCAGCCAAGCCAGTCAAACCGTGAGTTTCGGTACAGAGTGAGGCAGTCTAATTTTTAATAAATTCCCTAGGATATTAGGGATTTCCATGGATTGCCCCTAGTGCTTGTTGAGTTGAGGCATAATGATCGAATAGGCGTACGTTGTAATTAGCGCGACAACTGAATTTAATCTGGCTTGAGTGTAATGGCTATTTAGATTTCTTACCCGTTGGAGTTTATCGTTTTCTGGCAGTTGTATGCTAAATCCTCAGTCTTCTCAATTTTCTATTTCTAGCTTTAGATCCCTAGACTCTCTGCCAGGGCATATTTCTGGTCAAGCGGCACCTCAAGGCAGTGATGCAGTTGTACCGATGGTGGTGGAGCAGTCTGGTAGGGGTGAACGGGCGTTTGATATTTACTCTCGACTGTTGAGGGAGCGAATTGTTTTTTGGGAACGCCTGTAGACGATATGGTTGCAGACTCGATTGTTGCTCAGTTGCTGTTTTTGGATGCAGATGATCCTGAGCGCGACATCCAGCTTTACATTAATTCTCCTGGAGGGTCGGTTACGGCTGGTCTGGCGATCTATGACACTATGCAACAGGTGCGTCCAGATGTGGTAACAATTTGCTATGGACTGGCTGCCAGTATGGGTGCATTCTTACTGGCAGGCGGCGCGGCTGGGAAGCGTCTATCTTTACCAAGTTCACGAATCATGATCCACCAACCTTTAGGTGGTGCACAAGGTCAGGCTGTAGATATTGAAATTCAAGCCAAAGAAATTCTGTATCTCAAGCGCACGCTCAACGAATTATTGGCTTATCATACAGGACAGCCATTCGAAAAGATTGAGATGGATACAGAGCGTGATTTTTTCATGTCCGCAGAAGAAGCGAAAAACTATGGTTTGATCGACCAGGTCATTACTCGCCAAAATCTGCCGATGCCCGGAGAGTCTATTACCGCAGTCAAGTAAGGGGCGAAGTATGTCTAAGTATGACTCCCATCTCAAATGTTCATTCTGTGGTAAGTCGCAGGAACAGGTTCGCAAGCTAATTGCTGGCCCCGGTGTCTACATCTGTGACGAATGCGTTGACCTCTGTAATGAAATCTTGGATGAGGAGTTGTTTGACTCAAGCACAACCGTCCCTCAGCCTTCCCCTCGTCGCGAAAATCAAACAGAGAAGCGTCCCGTTCGGTCACCTAGTCTATCTATGAACCAGATTCCCAAGCCACGGGAAATCAAAAAACATCTGGATGAACATGTGATTGGACAGGATGAAGCCAAGAAAATCCTCTCTGTTGCAGTGTACAACCACTACAAGCGGTTGAGCTATGCCCAATCGAAAGTGAGTGGTAAGCAAGATGATCCCATTGAGCTACAAAAGTCAAACATCTTATTGATTGGACCGACGGGCTGTGGCAAAACTCTACTCGCCCAAACGTTAGCAGAGATGTTGGATGTGCCATTTGCAGTAGCAGATGCTACGACACTGACAGAGGCGGGCTATGTCGGTGAGGATGTGGAAAATATTTTGCTCAGGCTGTTGCAAGTCGCAGATTTAGATGTGGAAGGTGCACAGCGCGGCATTATCTATATTGATGAGATTGATAAGATCGCTCGTAAGAGTGAGAATCCGTCGATTACGCGGGATGTTTCGGGTGAGGGAGTACAGCAGGCTCTCCTAAAAATGTTGGAAGGGACGATCGCTAATGTTCCACCTCAAGGAGGACGGAAGCATCCTTACCAAGATTGCATTCAAATTGACACTAGCAACATTTTGTTTATCTGTGGTGGGGCCTTTGTAGGTCTAGACAAAGCCGTAGAGCAGCGGATCGGTAAAAAGTCAATGGGCTTTATCCAACCGGGTGAAACTCAGCCCAAGGAAAAACGGGCGGCTGATGTCTTGAAACATCTGGAGCCAGACGACCTTGTAAAATTTGGCATGATTCCAGAATTCATCGGCCGAATTCCAGTGATGGCTGTGGTCGATCCATTGGATGAAGATACGCTGGCTGAAATTTTGACTGAACCCCGTAATGCGTTGGTGAAACAGTATCAAAAGCTGATGCGGATGGACAATGTCAGCCTGGACTTTAAGCCTGATGCGGTCAGGGCGATCGCCAAGGAGGCCTATCGTCGCAAAACTGGGGCCAGAGCATTACGAAGCATTGTAGAAGAGCTAATGCTGGATGTGATGTATGAACTGCCCTCTCGGAAGGATGTAACCCGCTGTTCTATTACTCGCGAAATGGTAGAAAAGCGGTCCACGGCTGAGTTACTGGTTCATCCCTCTTCACTGCCGAAACCAGAATCTGCTTAAGTAGCTTTGAGTTTTGCCCAAGGAGTGATTCAATCAAAACTCTAAGCTCAAATTGTACGGTTTGCGAACAATGCCCTATCTGAATGTGCGTGGTGTTGAACACTACTATGAATGGATCAGCACCTCTGATCGCTTTTCTCTAGACGGTACGCCTATTTCAGATAAACCCACGTTGGTGTTTATTCACGGTTGGGCAGGTTCTACCCGCTATTGGGTTAGTACCGCTCGATCGTTGGCTCAAGAATTTGATTGCTTACTGTACGACATGCGGGGGTTTGGGCGATCGCAGTTGCCTCGACCTGTACCGTCAGCAGTTACAGCATTGGGTTATGAGTTGGAAAGCTATGCTGATGATCTAGCGATTCTTTTGGATGCGCTCCAGCTTCAGCGAGTCTATCTCAATGCCCATTCAACAGGTGCCTCGATCGCTGTGCTGTTTATCAATCGCTTTTCTGAACGAGTTGAGCAAGCTATCCTCACCTGTAGTGGTGTATTTGAATACAACGAGAGCGCATTCAAGTTATTCCATCAAGCGAGTCAGTATGTTGTCAGTTTTCGTCCGGGCTGGCTGCTGAAATTGCCAGGGGCGGCTCGCCTGTTTATGCTCCGCTTCTTACGGCGCTCGATTCCTGGATCAGCACAGCGGGACTTTTTAGAAGACTATATTGCAGCAGATTATGAGGCAGCATTAGGGACAGTGTACACCGCAGTCAGTGAAAGAGCGGCTGAGGTCATGCCCCAGCAGTTTGCCCAATTACAGGTGCCCGTTCTGTTGATTTCAGGTGAATATGATCAAATTATTCCACCTAAGCTAGGAGAGCAGGCGGCGGCTCTGAGTCGGCGAATTACTCAGATCATTATGTCCAATACGGCCCACTTCCCGATGTTGGAAGATCCAGAGACTTATTTGCAGCAAGTCCGACAGTTTTGCGGATTCCTCAACCCCTTGGGTGATCAGCAGCATGGCAGATCAGGCTCAGGAGGGCGCACTATCATCATGCGCGCCCTCCATGCGTTTACTCCAATCCTAATTCTCGCTTCAGCAAGCTAATCGATTTTGTGCCAATGTAATTCTCACAGCACATCAATTGTGGGGCCCGAATTAGGTCTTCGCGGGAGGCATGAACGGCTGCTTTGACGGCATTGCAGCTCACCTGGTCAAAGCTGAAGATAGTCTGGGCACTCCGAACGATCGCATTGAGCCGATAGGTGTCATTGGGTTGAGCAGTCATCACCAGCAAGCCTTCCCCCCGCAAGCTATGGACTATGACTTCGGAAGCGCGCAGAATTCCAGAACTGAGGCTAACCAACCCTAAACAACTCTCGTTTGGCAACTTCATCAGCTTTTGAAATTCTTGGGCATAGTCGTAGATATCCACAGGGATGACCCGAACAGATTTAGGAGAGGCGATCGCTTCAGCTTCGCCAATGAAATAGCGGCTTGTGACGACTGTACCTGATCGGGCCTGATCCAACACCTGCGACAGTTCTTCCATAGGTACGAGTTGTACAGGAATATTCAATGCCTGCTCTAACTCTTGCACCATCAGTTCACCCGCACCGATATCTTGGTTGGGAGCCGTGACCAATACGCGAGCGCTACATCGTAAGCGCCAATCAATTTCAGCTAAGAACAGTTCTCTGGCTTGGGTGAGGGAACAGCCTTGTCCCAGTAGTTCATCCAGGCTTTGCTGGACCAGCCGATGGGCTTCAGGATGTTGATCAATCAGGGCGATCGCCCCTTGCCACCTCCTTCATCGCCTTGGGCACGAACATAAATACCGGAGCCTGCCTGGGCATCAACAATGCCATCTTCTTCAAGCTGGCGATAGACTTTGCTAATGGTGTTGCGATGTAGCCCTGTTTCCATCGCAAGCTGACGGGTGCTAGGTAACCGATGCCCAGGGGGATACTGACGGGGAGGCGATCGCAAACCGAATTTGGTTATAAAGCTGAGAAGATGCGGGAATATCGCTATCAGGTTGAATATGGAACCGAACCATCTGAGCCTCCACGGCGCTCTGGCGCTTAACTGAGTAAATCTACTGTTCGAGTTAGGTAAGGATGCCTACATCTCATCACAAGGATTTTCCAGGATAGGAGTCTGGCTTGATGACTCAAAGACTATCTAAATAATATCCTCTGAACCCTTGATTATTCCATGCTTTATGGGCTGGATGCGTTTTATGAACTAGATGGATTTTGTATACTCAATGAGTCGGGCTGGCTAGAGGCGTCGAGATCGCTGATTTCTCAAGATAAAGGCAATCAAAATTGAGAATTTCTCAGTTTCTCAAACTCAGCCACAAGCGAGTCAGAATGTTTTTGGGCTGAATTTTTGTGTTGAATTAATGTAAGTGAAGTATGACCGAGTCAATCCGCACTGCACCTGTAAAAGTTCTGAATGGAGATTTGCAGATTGATGCTTATCTGGCAGAACCTATGGGTGATGGTTCATTTCCGGCCATTGTTGTCATTCAAGAAATTTTTGGAGTTAATCCTCACATTCGTGATGTGACAGAGCGGTTTGCCAAAGCTGGATATGTAGCGATCGCCCCTGCGATCTATCAACGCCTTGCACCCGGCTTTGAGACCGGATACAGTTCAGAAGAAGTTCAGCAGGGACGAATTTATAAAGAGCAAACCAAAGCCGACGAACTGTTGTCGGATATTCAGAGTGTGATCGCCTATTTGCGAACCCTGCCATCTGTAAAGCCAGAGGCGATCGGCTGTATTGGCTTTTGTTTTGGTGGGCATGTTGCCTATCTAGTTGCCACACTGCCAGAGATTAAGGCCACTGCTTCTTTCTATGGTTCAGGCATCCCCAACTGGAGACCAGGCGGCGGTGAGCCAACACTTGCGGGAACCCCCTATATTCAGGGAACGCTCTACGCCTTTTTGGGTATGGAAGACGCCAGTATTCCCGAAGAACAGATTGGGCAAATTGAAGCTGCCCTAGAAAAATATCACATTCCGCACAAAATTTTCCGTTATGCTGGCGCTGGGCATGGATTCTTCTGCGATCGCGTCCTACGTACAACGCCGAAGCGGCAACAGATGCTTGGGCACACGTCCAAACCTTGTTTGGACAACTTGGAAAACTTTGAAACTTTCATTTTTTGTTAATCGGTTCTTTGAACAACACTTGTTATAATTTTGGCGATCTTACCAAATTAAGGGTAATTTCCCTATGGCAACTGTAACCGTTCTGAAATTCATGCAGAAGACCGCTGAGGACGAGACTTTGCGGCATCAGTTAGAGTCTTTACTGGGTGTCGGCGATGGCAACATCAGCAGTGAGGCAGAGCTAGACTCAGCGGAGACGGAAGCCTTAAAAGGCGATCGTGCGCCGATTGTGGCTGACTTTGCCTCGCAAAATGGATTTATGTTTTCCGTAGATGATTTGGTGACAGTGGTCGATGCATTTCAGAAGCATCAATCCGGCGAGTTATCGGATGATGACTTTGCACTATTGATTGGCACAGAACCTGAAGATGTAGAGGCAGGCAACCAGGCTCTCCAGGTGGCAAATCCGCTCAAACGATTGAGCAAGTATTTAAGTAAAACCTATTTGGGAATTTAAGAACTACTTGTCTGCGATCGGGGCGTTACTCGATTGGGGTAGGGTGAAGACAAAATTTGCCCTCACCCTACCTTGCTCTCACTTCATTTGAATTCTCTATCCAGTAAGATTGTTTTGACTTCTTTGAGCAATTCATCTTGCTCTTGTTTAAGGATTTCCAAGCGCGTCAAAAGTTCGGTCAGTCGGGCTTGTTGATTATGGGCTTGTTGATTAGGTAGCTGGGGTGGGGTGCTTTTACCCTGACCCCGTAAGAGCATTGTAAACAGATCAAACGTTGCGGTGAACATCCAACGGGCCAGTGCTAGAGGGGCTTGTAAGACGAGCAGCCAGAGCTTTTGGGTCAGTTGGGCGATCGCCCCAAACAAACCTGACAGTAACAGTAACGAAATCAGGATTAGCCCCAGCAGCCAGAGGGGATGAGTCACAAGCCAGTATCCGGTTGGATGAGCGTTGAGCCAATCTCGGATCGGAGCAGTCATGCTATCTACAAGGCGATCGAGGATTTGAGTGCTGAGTATCCGCTCCATAAAGTTTGGCTCACTGATCGCTGTACCCACTGTACCCACTGTACTCTTCTACCTGGAAACCCCACGGCCTAGAGAGAAACCTATATAGCAGTCCTAAATGATTTGTGAGAAGGGGGGAGGGAGCGATACTCCCTCCTTGAGGACTGCGTCCCCAAACCCCTCTTGGGTTTTCTCATGACTGAATTTAGGGTTGCTATATCGCGCTTGCGCTC
>JAAUOQ010000174.1 GCA_012034795.1 Leptolyngbyaceae cyanobacterium CRU_2_3 | reverse complement strand
CGATCGACTTTGAATAATTTAGAAAGACTAGAGGGTAAAATTACCAATTCCCAATTCCTAATTACCAACTGTCAACTGTCAACTGTCAACTGTCAACTATCAACTCTATACTAAGCCCGATCGCAATGCAATGACTGCTGCTTGTACTCGATCGTCCGCAACTAATTTGTTCATAATATTGCGCACGTGAGTTTTAACGGTACTCAAACTGAGATGAAGCAATCGGGCAATTTCGGGATTGCTTTGTCCTTCAACAATTAATTTTAAAATTTCGATTTCGCGTGCTGAAAGTTTCGCCCCAGAAAGATTGGGGCGCGGCGAATGCAAATGCGCGATCGCGGTGCGGGCAATTTGGGGGGCTAAATAAACGGCTCCATCTTCAACTGCTGCGATCGCGACTGACAATTGCTGCAAACTGGTACCCTTAATACAATAAGCATCAGCACCGGAAGATAAAGCGGCGATCGTTTCCGTTTCTTCCTCGTGGGAAGTAAGCACCAAAATTCGCACATTGGGGAATTTTTTTGATTTGGCGCGTTGCTTCAATTCCGTCAAGTTGCGGCAAACCGATGTCCATAATTACCAAATCTGGTGTTAAGTTACCCGCAGCTTCAATGGCTGAATATCCATCAGCAACTTCCCCGACGATCGCGAATCGATCGTCAGTTTCCAGAAACTGTTTTAACCCCAATCGCATCAGCGGATCGTCCTCCACAATCAAAATTCTCAGAGATGAAAGTGGTAAGTTTGGAGGTTCCTGCAATGGTGTTTTTGTCATCTCATTTCAGCCAGGTTTGATGAACGTAGAATTAGCACTACACGATCGCCAGTAGCCGTCCTAACTTTCATCGATCGATCGGACGATCGCTTCAGAATTTCCTAGCAGTTCTGCGGCTAAATGACGCGCCAAATCAATTTCCAAGCCTTCCAGTTGACCTTGTGTGCCTTTAAATGCCAAAGGTCGCAGGTTATCTTTCACTCCTACGACCAGATACCCCCGTTGCACAATCGCTTCCAGATCTGCCGCTGGCGCAGGCAAAGCCAACAAGCCAAGAGTCAACAGCATTGCGATCGCCGCTAAATTGAAATGTTTAAAGCGGCTAAACCTCAAGTGGGTTTGCCGCTGGATCAATGTCATGCTGAACGGTTGGGAGAATGAAGGACTTTGGCTACCCGCCATCTGAGTTGTTTTCGATGGTTTGAGAAGCTTCACTGCATATCACTCCGTTCAGCATAGGTTTTGATTTAGTCTGGCTTGAATTGAGCCATTAGGAACGGCTAGACTCTACGAGCAATCTCAACCACTTTACCGAAACCTGCCGGATCAAGCACGGCCATCTGGGCTAGCATCTTCCGGTTAATTTCAATATTGGCCTTTTTTAGCCCCCCCATTAATTTGCTGTAGCTGATGCCATGCTGACGGGCAGCAGCATTAATTCGGGTAATCCAAAGACGGCGAAAATCGCGCTTGCGCTTGCGCGATCGCGATAGGAGTTTCGCAGGGCTTTCATCACCTGCTGATTTGCTGTACGGAATAAGCGAGAATGCGATCCTCGAAATCCTTTAGCGAGCTTGAGAATTTTCTTGCGGCGTTTTCGAGCAACATTGCCGCGCTTCACACGTGTCATAGGAAATTTCCTTGGGTCTAATGTAATTGCGCTTATCGTGTTCTTCAGGTATCAGGTGGCGGACGAAACCCGATCCCTTGAGTCACTGCCTGAATCCAACTCTTAGAGAGTGAATTTCTGAAGAGTTGCAAATTGAGATTTGCAGGCTGGGATGTTTTAACAGGCTGAGAGTAGAGATCTTCTCTACAGATTTACAGACTGAGATTTACAGGTAGGGCAGCATCAACTGTACATTTTCAGCATCTCGCTCGTTGACTACAGCTAATCTGCTGAGTCCACGCTTGCGAGTTGCAGTCTTGTGCTGCAACAGGTGATTTTTGAACGCCTTCCGGCGCATGAGCTTGCCAGTACCACTTTTTTGAAAGCGCTTAGCAGCAGCTTTGCGAGTTTTCAGCTTGGGCATGAGCTTAGATAGTTTTCAATTAGGCACAGTCCATTATTCTATTCTTTAAACCCCCTGTAGTGCAACTTTCAGCCGTTATGCTTTGGCTAAGGGCATCATTACCTAGAAAATTTACTGAGAAATTGTCAAATTTCTATCTGAACGTTGATCCCAAACTAGTTTTACCCTATTTACACTTGAGTCCAGATCGTCTAAAGTCTCAGTTCATAGGTCTGAATTTGACTTTAAGTTAATTTGTTGGGACACGTAAGTTTATGCCTTACGACAGGCTGACCAGTAGCCACTTTGTCATATTCGGACTTCTGCTGAGTTTTGCGATCGCCCACAGCGGTCTAGCAGCTCTCCGCTCGCGAGGTGAAAAACTCATCGGTGCCCGGCTATATCGGGTGATTTTTGCGTTAGTGAGTCTGCCGATGGCAGGCGTGCTGGTCATCTACTTCATCAAGCATCGCTATGATGGGTTTCGCCTCTGGAATCTCCAGGGCATCGCAGGTGTAGAGGCTTTAGTGTGGGTGCTTTCGGCAATCTCATTTCTTTTTCTCTATCCGGCAACCTTCAACTTACTAGAGGTTGCTGCTGTCCAGAAGCCTCAAGTTCACCTGTTTGAAACTGGAATCATCCGCATTACCCGGCATCCTCAAATGGTCGGACAAGTGATCTGGTGTGTTGCCCACACAGTATGGGTGGGGACAAGCTTTACGCTGGTGACGTCACTGGGGCTGATCTTGCACCACCTGTTTGCGGTGTGGCATGGCGATCGGCGATTACAGGGGCAATATGGTGAATCCTTTGAATCCCTGAAATCTCGAACTTCTGTGCTGCCATTTTTGGCTATTCTCCAAGGGCGTCAAACGCTGAATTGGCAAGAGTTTGCTCGTCCTGCTTACTTGGGTGTGGCCGCTTTCGTCCTGTTATTTTGGTGGGCGCATCCGCTCTTTATTCGCGCGTCGGGCAGCATAGCCTGGTAGCATGATCCCAAGTCATAATCAATCGAATAAATCGAAACTTTAGTAAATCTTAAATCCATCAGAGGTTTGAATGGCACGAGCAATTACTCAAGCGGCATTTAGACAAGAAGTTTTAGAATCTTCTGATCCTGTTTTAGTGAATTTCTGGGCACCCTGGTGCGGGTTATGTCGTTTGGTAGACCCGATGCTTGCCGAACTCCAAGTCAGTTGGCAAGGGCAAGTTCAGATGCTGAGCATCAACGCAGATGAGAGCTTGAAACTAGTGAGCACTTATAAGCTGACGACGCTGCCCACAGTCATGTTATTTAACCAAGGAGAAATTTTGTGCCGTCTTGATCGATTTCGCGATCGTCACGACTTTCGCACTGCCGCAGCCGAACTTGAGACCACTCTAGAGAAAATTATCAAACGCTACAGCTACTCGCGCTAGCCAATTGCTTTAATATGAGTTTGATCTAAGATGGTGCTCCTAGGGTTCTGAACTGAATGCGCGATATCAGGATCAGCATGGCCAAATCTCTATCTACTACAGCTACTCAAGTGTGTGCGGTAACTACCCCCACAGAAGCCGAACAGTTTTTGGACGTACCTGCCAGAGTGTATGGCAATGACCCTAACTGGGTGCCCCCTTTGCGCAGCAGTATTGCTAAGCAATTTAAGCCAGAAAACCCATTTTTCCAGTACGGTAGATTGCAGCAGTTTATTGCGATCTCTCCTGGCAGCAATGAAGCGATCGGACGGATTGTTGCCGCAGTGAATGATCGTTTGATTGAACGGGAAGCACGGCAAGTCGGGCTATTTGGTTACTTTGAGTGCATTAATGATTTTGACGTGGCGCAAGCACTATTGCAAAGCGCTTGTCAATGGTTGCGAGAACAGGGAATGACTGTTGTACGAGGACCTATTGACCTCTCAACTCACAATAATTGCCTATTCTTAGTGGATGGCTTTGACTCACCCCCAATGGTGATGATGCCCTACAATCCACCTTACTATCCCCAATTTATGGAGCAGGCTGGCTGGGCTAAAGCTAAAGATGCTTATTCCTATGCCTTACCTTTAGGTGCAGGCTTACCAAGTGAGTTTGAGAAGGGCTACCGAATTGCCTGTAAATCTGGGGTGACTTTTCGCCCTGTGCATACTCAGGGTGAAGCGTTTGAACAGGATGTCACGAATATGTATTACCTGTTCACTAAGCTGTTTGCCAATAATTACAGTTCCACGCCTCGTACCCTGGAAGAATTCAGAGAAGAGGCAAAAGACTTGCAAACTTTGGTTGACCCAGATGTATTCCCAATTGCTGAATATGAGGGCGAAATGGTCGGCTTCTTCATGAGTTTGCCTGACTACAATATTCCTCTCAAGCATGTCAATGGCAAACTTAACTGGCTGGGGATCTTGAAATTCCTTTGGTTTCGTCGCCAGATTGACCAAGGACGGGTATTAGTGATTTGTGCTGTGCCAGAGCTTCGTCGCAAAATGGTGCCGTTAGCCCTGGTTTACCTGGGGATGCAGGGCTGTCTCAAGAAAGGTAAACCTTATAAGCGATCGGAACTGGGATATGTCTATGAAGACAATATGGCTTCCCGAAAAGTCGTTGAGGCATCAGGAGCGCAGATCTGCAAGACTTACCGGATTTATGAGAAATCTCTTGTTTAATTCGCATTGACTTGACTTGCAGTTGCTAGCTGGCTTGCGATCAGTGAATTGTGGTGATTTAGCAGGCGGTGCAAAAACTCGCACAAGCCTGAAGGAAACAATATGAAAGCATTGGTGACAGGGGCAAGCGGATTCACAGGGTCACATCTGGTCAAAGCGCTAGAGCGGCGTGGCGACCAGGTTGTAGGATGGGTCAGAAAAACCAGTGACTTATCCCGATTACAGGACTGTGCCTTAGAGCTAGCCTATGGTGACATTACCGATCGCGACGCATTGAAAACTGCTATGCAAGGCATTGATACTGTCTTCCATACGGCTGCCTATGTAGAATTGGGGATAGTCGATGCTGTCAAGATGGAGCAGATCAATCTAGAAGGAACCCGTGCAGTCTTAGAAGCTGCCCAAGCCGCAGAGGTTTCTAAATTGGTGTATTGCAGCACAATCGGGATCTATGGCAATACACAAGGTAGAGTGGTGGATGAAACCTTCCGGCGTACCCAGAAAAATTTTCCTCAGCCTACGACCGCACCAAATATCTAGCACAACAATTAGTCGATCAATATGCCCGTGCAGGTTTACCGATTGTGAGTGTCATGCCGTCTGGCATTTTTGGCTCTGATGATCCTCACTTCGGGCCGGCAGTAGATGCCTTCCTCAAAGGCAGGCTGAAAGTCTGGGCAGGCGGCGATCGGATTACAGGAATTGTCCATGTCGATGATTTGGTGACTGCAATGTTGCTTGCTGCTGAGCGAGCCCCTCTAGGCTCTCACTACATTATTTCGGCCGGGGAGCGATCGACGCGCCAGATGTTTGAGTTTTTAAGCCATGAGACAGGCATTGCCGCACCCACAGAAGTACCAGAGCCGATCGTTCGTTTGGTTGGAAACCTCCTCGAACCCATTGGTCGTTTGCTCTCCTGGCAACCCCCGATCAGCCGCGAACGGGTGCATTATATCTACGATCGCTGTGTTCGCATTGACGCGACTAAGGCGCGTCAGGAACTGGGTTGGCAACCGCGATCGGTGGAGGAAACATTGAGAGAGGCACTGAAGCGCTCATAGGCAAGACGTACAGGCGAAGCATCCAGAGACGATAAATTTACCCCATTTTGGAGGGGCACCCCCTCAAAATGGGGTTTGTAAATATTTCTGTTTAGATATTTAACAAACTATGCTGATAGTGGATGGTTGACAGCAGCAGAACTAGTTTGCAACATCCCGTCTTCCAGGTAAGTAACGCGATCGGCAACATCGATAATACGGGGATCATGCGTCACCATCAACACGGTGCGGTTGCCTTCTTTAGCCAACTTACGCAGTAGTGCAATAACAGCGTGACCGCTTTGAGAATCCAATGCAGCGGTGGGTTCATCAGCCATAATGATCTGAGGATCACCCGCCAGAGCACGAGCAATAGCCACCCGTTGTTTCTGCCCACCTGACAGATCACGAGGGTACTTACTTGCGCGATCGGCAAGGCTTACCTGATCCAGCAGGTGCATAGCTTCCTGACGGGCAGTTTTCCCCTTAATGCCTTTCACATTCAGTGCTATCTCGACATTTTCTAAAGCAGTAAGCGCTGGAAACAGGTTAAATTCTTGAAAAATAAAGCCGATGTTTTTGAGACGAAACTTAGCCAGTTGGTTACGTCCCATCCGGGTCAGATCTTGTCCTAGCAAGCAAACAGTCCCCGCTGAAGGAGTAAGGATACCCCCCAGAATCGAGAGCAATTGTTGTTTTCCCAGATCCTGATGGACCCATCAGTAGCTGGATATCACCTCGGTACACGTCCAAATTAATATCCTTAAGCGCTTGAAACCGCTGAGAACCACTTTGGAATACCATTTCCACACCTCGCGCCACAATCGCCCGTGCATCCGGATGAAAGGGTCCAGTCACTGCTTCGGTTGCCTGACCTGCCGCCTTCGGAGTTGCCTCTATCAAATTGATTTGAAAGTTAATCGGTGTAGCAGTCATGGTTCAAATTCGACAAATGGAGGATGGATAGGTTTGGGGCTGAAGTAACCAGGTGTGGGAGACAAGATAGCAATTAAAGAAGCTTCAAGGGTTGAGCTTTAGATTCCTAAAAACCAGAAAATCGGACTAACAAACGAGACTATACAAGGTTGCCATTTGTTTCTTGAATGAATGCTTTGAGGGAATGCACTGAGGACGACAAATTAGATAACACTCGAAACAGTCTCCTGACTCGCCTAGCTAGTTTTCCAAATAGGTTTCCTTAAATATTAGGAAGTTAATCTTGGGGTTATGCATCTTACTCGGTGATACCGCTTGGGAGTTTAGGAATTTATTAATACTTCGTAATGTTCTAAGCTAATTATCGCATTGTGAGCGGGTGAAGGTGAAGGGCTAACCGTTGTATCTTCATAAGGAGTTAACACCGATTAAATTATGATTTGAAGACGATGGCTGGATCCACGCGAGTCACCTTTGAATGGCAAATAGGGCAGAACCAACACACATAAAGATTGTGATCCCTAGGATGCCCGTTGCGGCAATCGGAGTAATCAAAATAGTGATGCCCTGAGTTGCAAACGTCCAAGCTCCTAGCCCCATACAAAGCACCAGGCTAGGAATGTAACCCAGGATTGCCATGAGTAGAGCTTGCTGAATAATGATGCTGTAGACAACCCGATCGGGAACACCCATAGCTTTCAAGGTGGCAAACTCTTTTAAGTGATCCGCCACTGAAGAATAGAGAATTTGCCCCACAATGACCATGCCCACAATCACGCCGACTGTTGCCCCCAATCCCAAGATGAAGCCTACTCCCGTGCGCTGTACCCAGTAATTGCGCGTCCGGGTTGCCATCTCCTCGCGTGTATAGGCATGAGTGTCAGGTAAAGCTGATTCTAACCTTTGCTTTAGGACTTGCAGATTTTGACCAGGTTTGGCTTTGACTAAGAGATAGGTAATAGCATCAGTCGCAGTCAGGGGCGTTGGCTGAACAGCAGCAGGATTGGAACTGGGCAATTGCTGGTAGACGTTTGTACATTGAAACTGCCCATTTTGCAGACGACAGTCTAAGTTGGAGGTACGATTACCTGTACTATATGCCTTAGCGTTAGACAAAGACGTAAATAGGTAATTGCTAGAGGCAATGGATTGAGTATCTTGAGTGAGTCCAGCTATTTTCACCCCCAATGATCCGATGTTGGCTGCATCTCCAACTTGATTGACATTTAGGCTATCTAGATTGGTTTCATCGACTATTACGGTATAGGGCTGTTCTAAGGCTTTCAAGTTTCCTTGCATCACGCCAAAAGAATTGAACAATTGCCCTGCTGGATCAAAGCCAATTAGCCGAATTGAGGTGATCTTACCCTTGGGACTGCGCCAGA
The DNA here is from genome assembly GCA_012034795.1 of Leptolyngbyaceae cyanobacterium CRU_2_3. Lineage (GTDB taxonomy): Bacteria > Cyanobacteriota > Cyanobacteriia > Elainellales > Elainellaceae > Drouetiella. The sequence continues at coordinate 584 of JAAUOQ010000174.1, read as the reverse complement.
TACCACCGCCTAACAGTAGCGCTTCTGCACGCTGTACTCCAGCAACCTGCTGGGCTTGTTGCACATAGCTAGCAGGCATCGGTAAGGTTAGTTCTAGCTGCACCATGTCCTTACTAGATATCCAAATATCAGCCTGGGAGCGATCGATCAAAACCCCAGTGGATCGGGTAAATCCATTGAGGATTCCAGTTTGGATCGTCACCAAACTCACAGCAAACATAATCCCGGCTTGGGCTACCAGAAGGCGGGGAATATCTTCAAACAGGTTTTTGCGGGCAATAGATGCCATAGTTTTTCCAGTTTGACGAAACCAGTTTAATCAGACCAGTAGGATGAAAAATGCCAAGCACTTCTTACTGAATGTAACGGTTCTGAACTTGAATGAATGGCAGGTATGTGACAGTCGCAGGGGGTGTCTATGGTATGTCTAGGGTAGCAGCGTGCGGGATAGCGTATTCTGCACATTACCGCAGCATTGTGAAGCAAAGCAGAAGAATTTAGGATAGTTTGGTGAGTATTCCAAGTAGAGTTTTGATCTGGGGGTTAAGAGCGTTCGCCGATAAGCATCAGCCGCCTTTTTGATG
>JAAUOQ010000173.1 GCA_012034795.1 Leptolyngbyaceae cyanobacterium CRU_2_3 | reverse complement strand
GGTAGTGAAAAGTATCAATACAAGCTGCGCTGGCTATCAGTATTGCGAGACTATTTGCAAGAGATGCGGGCTGCAACACCCAATGTGTTAGTTTGTGGGGACTTCAATATCGCGCCAGAAGATCGCGATATTCATAATCCAGAAGGCAGAGCCAATCACATCATGGCATCTGCTGCCGAACGAGAAGCCTTGGAGACATCAGTCTTGGCAATCGGGTTTACAGATATTTTCCGCAAGTTCAACGTGGAAGGAGGACAGTTTAGCTGGTGGGATTACCGCGCGGCTGCCTTTGCTCGCAATATGGGCTGGCGGATTGATCATCATTACTTGTCGCCTGATTTAGTCGAGAAAGCGATCGCCTGTACCATCGATCGATCACCTCGAAGCTGGGAAAAGCCCAGCGATCATGTCCCCGTGATTGTAGAACTGAGCGATGCCCTCTAAAACTGATCCTTCATGCCTCGAAGTCGAGCAAACGTTTGAATCGGATCTTGGCTTTTGACTTGAAGTTGCAAATTAGGCTGATCCCATCGCAAGAAGGGATTCGTGCGTTTCTCTTCCCCCAAAATTGCAGGCACGGTCGCTTCCAATCGTTCCCGCATCTGCTTCACGGTTTCAAATCGCCGTTGCAAATCAAGGTTTTGTGAATCTACGGTGAGGGCAAACCGCAGATTGTTCAAGGTGTATTCATGAGCGCACCACACCCTAGTTTGATCAGGCAAATCTCGAATTTTGCCAAGGGAATTTACCATTTGAGTGGGAGTGCCTTCAAATAACCTACCGCAGCCTCCAGCAAACAGTGTATCTCCACAAAATAGCTCTCCAGTTTCACCCAGTTGGACAGGTGGGAAGTAATAGGCGATGTGTGCCCTAGTGTGTCCGGGAACAAACAGAACTTCAGCCTGTCGATTAGCAAAAGAAACGCGATCACCTTCCTTTAAAAACACCTGCTGTCCTGGAATGCGTCCCCGATCTTCTGCGCCGCCGTAGACTATTGCTTGGGGAAACGATTGCAGCAACTTTGTATTACCGCCTACGTGATCTCCGTGATGATGGGTGTTGAAGATAGCAACAAGTTCGGCATTCAATTGATGTAAATACTGTAAGACTGGATCGGCTTCTGCGGGGTCAACTACGGCTGCAATTTTTAAGCTGGGTTCATACAACAGAAAGATGTAGTTATCCGAGAGCACAGGAAGTCGAAGAATCTCCATAATTAGCCTCTTGCTAGGAACATTTACCGATGAAAAACCTATATTTATATCCGCAATTTCTCGCTGTTATATGTTGCTATTAAGTCCTAAGATCTTATTAGTTCTTCAATAGTTTCTCACCAGAACTTTGCCTAACCCTCTGTGTTTAAAAAGAGAATATACACAGTAAAGCGCTTCATGCTCCATTCTTTAATCAAAATCGCTACAGCTTTAATAAGGTAAGACTTAAAACTATGGCATGGCTGACTCAAATTAAACCCAGTATTGCTGTTAAACCTCTGATTGATCAAATTATTACGACTGGGGTGATGAGCCGCAAAGATCATGTGCAACTCACTTCCACTATTCTCTCCGATCAGCGCCTTACTGATGCAGATCGTCGAGGAAATCCAACCGTTATTTTTGACTACATACAGATTGGTCGTCTGAAACTGATTGATTAAAACAAATCAATCAAAAAATCTAATTTCTTTAATCCCCCCGATTTTATATTGATAATATAGCCCTTTCGATGCTTCTGTTATTTCTGGTCGCAGATAACTTTTAAAATTGCATCTTATCGATCTACCTGATAAACGTCCAATTCTATTGAAATAATGACTCTTACCGGAGATGCAAAAGCTGCATCTCCTTTTTGCCGTAAATCATAGCCGTAAATCATAGCCAGATTGCGTGTGTCCCGATCGCTTCTTGGGCACTCTAACGGCAGATGAAATGATCCTCTGTTTTCCCAATCTCAAGCGACCTGAATGGCATATACCTCCGATCGCCTATCTTGCTTATCCTCGCCGACTGAGTCAGTTCAGCCACAAACCTTACCAGCCAAACTACCAGCCAAACTCAAAGTTTCTCTGCTTGTGAGCGATCTTTTCGCAGCAGGGGGCAGGCCGTTGGGGGGGGGCTGTGCGCCCCTTCCTGTTGGCAGAAGCCTTGAAGCAGTGCGGCTGTGAAGTCAAGATTCTGGGATTTAGCTTTGGGGAAACAGCAGTGTTGTCCTCCTCAATGGAATGGGCGATCGCCACTATTCCAGGGCATCCTTATCCTCGGTTTGTCCGATCGGTTCAGCAACTTCTTCAACAAATAGACGGGGATATCCTCTACGCCTATAAACCCAAACCCACCAGTTTTGGCGTTGGATTACTGCAAAAACTCCGCACAGGTCGCCCGCTGATCTTAGATATTGATGACTGGGAGCTAAGCTGGCATGGTGGCGATGCCTATCGCTATCGCCCAACACCAAAACAGTGGGCTAGAGATTTGCTTAAATCCAATGGCGCATTGAGAAATCCAGACCATCCGTTGTACTTACAAGGAATGGAAAAGTTAATCTCCAAAGCAGATGCTGTAACAGTGCATACGCAGTTCCTCAAGCAGCGCTTTGGGGGAGAATGCATCCCCAACGGCAAAGATATCTCCCTGTTCAACCCAGAGGGATACAACTCGAAAGAACTGAAAGTGCGCTATGGGCTAGCAGACTATCGAGTGCTGATGTTTCCAGGCGCGCCCCGCCCTTATAAAGGGGTAGAAGATGTTTTGATGGCGTTAGAACAGCTCAACCAGCCCGATCTACGATTAGTAATTGTGGGGGGTAGTCCCTACGATGATTATGACCAATATCTCCAACAGCACTGGGGGCGCTGGCTAATCAAGCTGCCCAAAATTCCCCATACTCAAATGCCGGAAGTAATCGCGGCGGCTGATGCGATCGTTGTTCCTCAGCGAGACACGCCTGCTGCCCAAGCCCAATTTCCCCTCAAGCTCACCGATGGTATGGCAATGGCAAAACCAGTTTTGGCCACTCGCGTAGGGGATATCCCAGAGATTTTGGGCGACACTGGCTATCTTGTTGATCCAGGATCACCTCAACAGCTTGCCGTTGGTATTCAAACACTGTTTGCTGATTTAGCCGCCGCCGCAGAGCAAGGCCAGCGGGCCAGAGAAAAATGTGTAGCGCAGTACAGCATTGAGGCAATGGCCAAAACTTTGGCAGATACTTTAGCTTCTGTGTTGGCAAAGGTTGCGTTGTCTCAAACCCCCTGATGTATCCTCTCAGTTCCAGGGAACTCTAGTACTTGGAATCCTTTAGCAGGAAAGCCTCCATGTCTTCTCGTCACCTTCTTCTGGGTCTTGCCCAACGATATCCTGGCTTAATTTTCCTGAGTGTTGCCTTGGGATTTTCTGGAGCGTTATTTAACGGCATCAGTACTGCCCTGATTATTCCAGTGCTGCTGAGCTTTTTGGGGCAGTCGATTTCAGCAAAAGGTTCACCGCCAATCATTCAAGTCCTGTTGTCACCGTTTACGGGAACTTCTGGTGGTCAAAATATCCTGCTGATGGCAGGCGCAATTGTTTTGCTGTTGCTGTTGAAGAATGTAGCTGCTTACACCAATGCCCTGGTATCAGGGTCCCTAAAGCGCACGATGTCTAACGACCTGCGGGAGAGAGGTTTGCGCCTTTTGCTAGAGGTGGATATTGATTTTTATGTCAAGACAGGCATTGGCGACATTATTAACCGGCTGAATAACGAAGTGTCTAGAGCAGCCAGCGCGATCGCCACTCTGACTCGCACCGTCACGGTTGGCATCACAGCCTTGGTATTTGTTGGCTTGCTGTTGTCTCTATCCTGGCAGTTGACGATTGTTTCAACTGCACTTTTAACGGCAGTGGCACTGGTGAATCAGCGTAGCATTGGCCGGTCTAAGCAGTTTGGTCAAGAGCTTTCGGAGTCGTCTAGAGCCTACTCCACTAGCGTGTTGGATCTGCTGTCAGGAATGCGGCTGGTACGATGCATGGCCAATGAAACCGCAGAATATGATCGCTTGCAAACCTTGATTCGCAATCGCGAACAAGCCGAATTTAAAGCGCAAGCCGTTTCTGCCCTAATTGATCCTTTGAGCGAGATGACGGGCATCTTGGCACTCCTACTGATTGTGCTGCTAGGTCGAACCTTTCTGGTCAATCAGGTAGAAGCCTTCTCAGCCGTACTTTTGACCTATTTGTTTTTGTTATTCCGCACCTTGCCCTTGATTGCTCAACTCAATAGCGCTCGCAGCCAGTTGGCCAACGTCTCACCCAGTATTGCGATCGCCAACGATTTCTTGCGGCAAGATAATAAGCCTTTTATGAAAAATGGCTCGATCCCTTTTACATCACTCAAGCAAGGCATTCACTTTAACCGAGTCTCGTTGACTTATCCAGGACAGAAAAAGCCTGTTCTTAGTGAAGTTGATTTATACCTACCCAAAAATACGACCTTGGCCCTGGTCGGTTCTTCAGGGGCTGGAAAATCGACCCTGGCAGATTTATTGCCTCGTTTCTATGATCCGACAGAGGGCAATATTCTGATTGACGGTGAAGATTTGCGACAGTTAGATTGCAAGTCACTCCGCCGATCGATGGGTATTGTCAGCCAGGATACATTTCTGTTCAATGCATCAATTCGGGACAATATTGCCTATGGTTGTTCTCAGACAACTGACTCGGAAATCATGGAAGCTGCCAAACAGGCTAATGCCTATGAATTCATCTTGCAACTACCTCAAGGATTTGAGACCCAAATTGGCGATCGCGGTGTTCTTTTATCTGGAGGGCAGCGCCAGCGAATTGCGATCGCGCGAGCTTTGCTGCAAAACCCAGAAATTCTGATTCTAGATGAGGCAACCAGTGCTCTGGATACAGTATCGGAACGGTTGGTACAAGAGGCAATCGATACGTTGAGTCGCGATCGCACGACACTGGTAATTGCCCACCGCCTTTCGACGGTGCAAAAAGCCGATCAAATTGCCGTCATGGATCAAGGCCGGGTCGTGGAATTGGGTTCACATCAGAAGCTAATTACCCAAAAAGGATATTATGCTCGCCTCTGCGAAATGCAGTTTGAGCACAAAACTGCCCTAACCCTTGAACCAAAACAAACCCACTTAATTAAAATATCTCACCAATTCCGAACTCTATTAACAAGCCTAGTCGGTGGATTGGGTTTGATGCTGATGGTATCTTAGACAGTCCAGAAGAACACCAGGAATATATGCAAGAGACATACTATTCAGCCTTAAATTTGATTGAAGCACTAGAAAATTTAGAACATGCTTCTTACGAGACTTCAACAGCAGAACCTTATGACTATACGCCTGAATTAATTCAGATAAACGCCTAGCTTGGTAATAATCAATATGCCAAAATTTCTAACTTGAACTGATTCAAACTTGAACTGATTCAAACTTGAACTGTACAGCGTTCAATTAATAGCTTCAATCAATCATGACTAAACACTATCTCTTCTTTACTCGCAATGCTTTGCCCCAACCTAGAGCAGATTTAGTCCAAGTCGTCAATTGTGCTAATGCGGCCGCTAATTTGGGTTATTCCTCAGTCCTGACCTATTTGAGACAGCAAAATCATGGGTTTAGCTTATCAGACTGGATTCAGCCCTTTCGTCCACAGTTACCTGAAGAAAATCTCAGCAAATTTTATAATATTCAAGCTAAATTAAAAGTCGCTTCTCTACCCATACCAGGTTTTCTAAATCGAACACAGGGCAACCAGAGGCAGAGTAAATGGAACAGCCCCAGTACGATCGTTTCCAAATATTACTTGCCTGTGCATATGCGATCGCGAACTCAAATTGTGCACACGCGAGATTGGAATTTTGTGAAAGCTGCAATTCTCAATGGCATTCCAGCAATTTATGAGCATCACCATCACGAAGACAAACAATTTGAAACAAATATCGTCAATCATCCACTATTTCAAGTTGCCGTCACAGTAGCCGATCCAGTACGGGAGAGTATGATTGCCAACGGCATGCCCCCGGAAAAGGTGGTGAAGTTACACAATGGTTTTAATCAGCTTTTTCTAAAGCGTCAGACCGAAGCCGCTCAAGCTTGGCGACAGAAAATACTGGCAGAGCACTCGCAAAAGCTAGCAGTTTATGCAGGAGCGTTGCATCCTTTCAAGGGAGTAGATGTCTTAATTGAAGTTGCTAAAACCATGCCCAATGTCTTGTTTGTGTTTGCCGGTGGGGATCAGGCACAAGTATCTCACTATCAAACCTTATGCCAACAGCAACAGATTGATAACGCCAAGTTTTTAGGATACGTGCTGCATGAGCAATTAGCCAGTCTGCTGCAATCTGCCGATATTTTAGTGCATCCCCATTGTTCTGGTAAAGCGGCTACATTTACCTCACCGCTGAAGTTTTTTGATTACATGGCATCGGGAACACCCATTGTCTCAACCGAAATCCCGCCTCTAATGGAATTTAAAGCGGCAGGTGTGGTGGCAGGTTGGTGTGAGCCGGATCACCCAGGACAATTGAGAGAAGCGATCGCTCAAGTTTTTGCCAGCCATCCACGAAAACTAGAAGGCTATTCTGACAGTATGGCGTTTGTCCAGCAGTTCTCCTGGGAAAATCGCATTGTCAAGATTCTGGACTCTGTGAACGACTCATGGAAACCGGCAATATTGGTTTAACTCGACCCAGATTCCTACCTGTAGAGCGCCGATGCTGATTAAGTCTCTACTCCTCTTCTGGCTTATCCTGAAAACCACGCACAATCCGCGACAACTCGTTCTTCTCGTCCACCGTAACTCGCGAGGGAGAACCGCTGATAATTCCCTCAAAATTGCGGAAGGAGTCTTTGATTTCGGGACCGCGATCGCTAATGGTATATTCCCGGATGCCCTTATCATGCCAGGAGCCACGCATCTTGAAGACATTGAGGGCACGAGACATCTCACCCCGAATTTCTACATATTGCAGCATCAGAATTGTGTCTGTAATGGTAGAAATATGGGTATTAGTGATGGAATGCGATCCCATGAATTGATCAGTTGTGTTGGTGAAAAAACCTGTGATTTCTTCTTGCTTGGCAAAGCCCGTCACCCCAATTACAAACTGGCGAAAAGCATTGTTGCTAACGCCACGAGCAAGTGCTGAAAGAGAATCGATCGCGATTCGAGAGGGCTTAAATTCTGAAATTTCAGATTTAATAATTTGTAAGTGATCTTCTAACCCGGCTGATTCAGGGTAAGCACAGAGGATCTTTAGTAAGCCTTTTTGCTCTAGGTCTTCAAAATCTATTCCCCAAGAGTAGGCATTGCGCGAAAGCTGGGCGCGAGACTCTTCATAAGCAAACAAAATTGCCCGTTCGCCAACGTTACAGGCATCCTGAAGAAATTTGCTAACCAGCAGCGTTTTACCTGTTCCCGTTGCCCCTGTTGCCAGGATGATAGAGTCTTTGAAGAAACCACCACCACACATTTCATCCAAGGTCTTGACGCCTGATGAGACACGGACGTTGGAAGAGCGTTGGGTTAACCGCATGGCCCCTAGTGGGAAAATATTGACGCCGTAGTTCGTGATCGTGAATGGGTATTCCCCCTTCATGTGGGTGGTGCCACGCAGTTTCAGAATCTCCATGGTTCGTCGTCGTCGCTCGCCTTCTAGCACATTACGGACAATGACAACGTTATCTGAGACAAATTCTTCGACTCCAAACCGAGCCACAGGGCCATACTCTTCGACTCGTTCTGTGGTCATAATAGTGGTGGCTCCCACCTGTTTGAGGCGAGCAACCAGACGGAAAATTTCTCGGCGCACCACACCAGCAGCGTCATATTGCTGAAAAACTGCCGTTACAGAGTCTATTGAAACGCGCTTTGCTTTATATTTGCGAATTGCATACTGAATCCGCTCAATTAGTGCTGAAAGATCAAAATTGCCAATCACGTCTTGCCCTTCGGGATCAGGCGAAGCGTCCAAAATGAACAATTTACCTTTATCAATCAGTTCTTGTAAATTCCAACCAAAGCTATAAGCGTTTTTAATGATATCGATAGGGGATTCTTCAAAGGTGACAAATATGCCAGGTTCGTCAAAATGAATGATGCCATGGTAAATAAACTGGACGGCAAATAAGGTTTTGCCCGTTCCAGAGGTACCGCTCACGAGGGTGGTTCTGCCTACCGGCAAGCCGCCATGACTGATATCATCAAACCCCTCAATCAGGGTACGAATTTTCTGAACCCCAGCGATCGTCGTGTCGCTCGGCTGTTCGTCCTGGTTTGTTTGGGTCATACGGTGTCGTAACCTTGGTTTAAAGAATTGAGGTTTCAGCCTAAGACTTTATCACTGATGGGGTTATGTAGAGTTTGATGTTGAAAGGATTTGGACAGATATCTGTGCGACTTTGATCTCCATCCCTGTGATCCCCTATGATCCTAAATGATTTGGCAGATTTTCGTAGGTGTACTGAGTCAGGCACTTTGTCTTTAATCTTTTTTCAAGCCGATCGCTGAGGAAGAAGTTGTAAGATACTCATACGGTTAGAGGTCAAGTACACTGAACTAATTGCATTAAATTCCTTAGACTGGGCTTGCTTTTAAATAAGGTAAGGG
>JAAUOQ010000172.1 GCA_012034795.1 Leptolyngbyaceae cyanobacterium CRU_2_3 | reverse complement strand
GTTGTCAGCGTTAGCTAGAGTTTCGACTTATCCAAACTCAAAACAGGATAGTTCTGCTTAATGAAGCTTAACTTAATACTTCTATGAAGCAATGAAAAAGCTATGAAGCAATGAAGAAGCAAGAAAGAAGTTTTCCTTGCCAGCCATCACCTGGTAATTTCTTCAGCTTATGCTAACTTTTTTCTCACCCAGATGCGGGATGGATGTCTGCTTCTACTGAGTCTTGTCCTACTCCATACAGGGTGGGCAGCGCCCACCCTACTGATGCTATTGATTAAGTTCCTGATGTCCAGGAGTTGGTGTACTCAATTTGCTCAGGGGTGAGCGTATCGATACCAATCCCCATGGCTTGCAGTTTCAGCCGCGCAATCTCCTGATCCACTTCAGTAGGAATGGAGTACAGACCAGGGGCCAGTTTGCCCCGATTTTTGATCAAATACTCGCAAGCCAAAGCTTGGTTCGCAAAGCTCATATCCATAACAGCACTGGGGTGTCCTTCAGCCGCTGCCAAATTCACCAGGCGACCTTCGCCAATCACAATTACCGATTTGCCGTTGGTGAGGCGGTATTCTTCGGTGAAGTTGCGGACAACCTTAACTTCGGATGCCATTGTCTTCAGTGCTTTCAGGTCAATCTCAATATCGAAGTGACCAGAGTTGCAAACGATCGCTCCATCTTTCATGCGCTCAAAGTGCTCTTGGCGAATCACATGTTTGTTGCCAGTCACCGTGATAAACACATCGCCCACCGCCGCCGCCTCTGCCATAGGCAACACGCGGAAGCCATCCATCGCCGCCTCGATCGCTTTTACAGGATCAATTTCAGTGACAATCACATTTGCGCCCATACCGCGTGCCCGCATAGCGGTGCCTTTGCCACACCAGCCATAGCCCGCCACTACAATCGCTTTGCCTGCTAACAAAATATTGGTAGCGCGGATAATGCCATCTAATGTCGATTGACCTGTACCGTAGCGGTTGTCAAAGAAGTGCTTAGTATCGGCATCGTTAACATTGACAGCAGGGAAGGTTAACACTCCATCTTTTAGCATGGCTTTCAAGCGCACGATGCCAGTGGTGGTTTCTTCGGTCGTGCCAATGAGTTCAGCCAAAAGCTCCTGGCGCTCTTGAATCATGGTGGCTACTACGTCGCTGCCATCGTCAATAATAATGTTGGGCTTGTGGTCAAGCGCAATTCGGACATGACGCTGATAAGTTTCGTTGTCTTCTCCTCTAAAGGCATAGACCGCGATCCCGTGATCTGCAACTAAGCTGGCAGCCACATCATCCTGGGTAGACAAAGGATTGCTAGCAATCAAAATGGCATCGGCACCCCCATTTTGAGGGCGATCGCTAGGTGAGCCGTTTCCGTCGTCACATGACAGCAAGCGACTAACCGAATTCCTGCCAGGGTCTTTTCTTTGGCAAATCGTTCTTGAATTTGGCGCAAAACGGGCATTTCCCGTCCTGCCCATTCAATCCGTTGCTTCCCCAAGGGAGCCAGGGAAAGGTCTTTGACATCGTATTTTGATTGAGTGGCTACCATGTAGTTTGTATGTAGTTTCTGTAATTACGTCTGGACAAGCATTAACTAGCTTACCCAGTGACTCTGCAAAAGTCGATTTTTTGGGGTAGCTGCCGCGCTAATGGTGATTCATCTACCGATCGCCCCTAATGCTTCGGATCATAGGTAATTTGCTGTTCCTGGTATGAGGGTGGCTCCACGTGAATATTAATTCGGGCTGGGCCAAACAGTTCTTCTAGCCTCCCTTCTACGGCTTCTGTGATTTTGTGTGCTGTCTCCACGTCGTTGGCTGCCACAATCAGGTGCATTTCCATAAACACCTGACGACCTACCAGCCCTCTAGAAGCGATATTGTGGCAATTGAGCACACCTGGAACTTGCATCACAGCTTCGTGAATGGCTTCTGGCGCGATCGCCATCTCATCTACCAACCAGGGCAAATTTGCTCGCAACACAGACCAACCACTAGAAATTACCAATAGGGCAACTGGAAACGCCAGTGCTACATCTAGCCATTGAATGTTCCACACCCAGATGCCGATCAGTCCTGCCAAAACGCTGATAGTCACCCAAATATCGCTCATGGTGTGCTGGGCATCGGCAATCAAAATGGGGCTACCGACACGGCGTCCCTCAGCGCGCTCATAAAACGCTACAAAAATATTAACGCCCAACACAATTAGCAAAATCCACAACTCTGGGGCCGAAATGGTGACAGGCTGGCTGCCTTTGATCAGTCGATCGATCGCGCCTTCCAAAATCGTAAAGCAGGCAATTCCTAAAAATGCTGCAATTCCTAGTGCGCCGATCGCCTCAAACTTTTGGTGCCCATAAGGATGATCGCGATCGGGTTCTGGCGAAGACAAACGAGTCGTGACCAACCCCAATATGTTGTTAGCACTATCTGTCAGGCTATGAGCAGCATCGGCAACCAAACTTAATGACCCTGTAGACCAACCTACAAATACTTTTAGCCCCATCACCAATACATTCAGAAAGAGTGTGATGATTAGAACTCTGCGGACGTCAGATCGATTGTCACTTTTCATGGGTCCTCTCCCTGTGCCCCTGACTCGGTACGATTGGACTGAGCGGTGATGCTTTAAGATTTTCTGTAAATCCTCTATCAGTTTATATGTCTCCTTCCTCCCTCAGACTCAATCTTGCAGAAGGTTCTGTTGCGTTTAGTTTTACGCCAGAAGCTGCCCGCGAACTCCAAATTGCGATCGCCTCCTTGATGGACAGTCTTAAAAGCATCAGCGCAGGGAACTAGCGCTGGCAACAAACCCAAACCCCAAAAGCCAATGGAATATCGGTATGCAGGGGAGGTTTTTCTAGAAATATTTTGTAATCCCAATATCTGGCCCAGCCCTTTTGCTGCCAAAGTGCTGATCACCCTACGGGACGAGCGGATTCGCCTGAATACTGAAGCCGAACTTACCCGGATCATCGAAGATATCAATCAATATCTGGAAAGTTAATTGAATTCTAGTGTTTGTATTTTCTATATCTAGAAAAATCGATCGCTTTGATCTACGATTGCTGGAAAGGGCGCAGTGTAATTTTCGCCTATGTGGTTGTGTTCTAAACTACAGGCATTTTTGAAATCCTGATCTTTCCATTGTTCAACCTCATGGCTCGCTCTAATTCACTCAACCACTCGCAACCCAACAAGCTGCAAACTGCTTGGCAGTCGGTGATTCGTCCAATGTTGTTACTATCAATCGGCATCCATGCCATTGCTTTGGGGATTCCTTTGCCCTCAAAATCCACTTCAGAAAAAGCAGCACCTGATCAGACAGTGACGGTGACTCAACTGCCACCCCAAGAACAATCTACGGTACCCCCTGGCTCACCTCAGCCAGCACAGGCGGCTGTGTCTGCTCCATCGCTTGCTAAAGGCGTGGCAGTCATCTCTGAGCCGTCCCCTGCATCAGTACCTCTTGCAGGCAGATCAGCCAGCCCACTAGCTAGCACCCCAGCCCCTTCCTCTCAACTGCAACCTATTGCACCTCCAACTTCACCTCCAACTTCGTCCCCCACTTCACCTCCAACTTCACCCAGCCCAATTGCCGGTGCTCTCCCCAGTGGTTTTCCCCAGTATCCAGGAGCACAACCGGGGTCTTTTGGGTTGCCACCCAGTTATGAGTCACTGAGTCACAAAACTTCTGATGCGATCGATGCTGTGGATACCTGGTTTCAGCAGCAGTTGCCTGGTAAGGGATTTGATGTAGTGCCTGTGGAACAATCTGCTCAGCAAATGGTCTACCGCGTTGCTAAAGGCGGAGTCACAGAATTTCTCAGCCTAATTCCCAACCCAGCGGGCGGAACTAACATTCTCGTCATTCCTGACCCCCTGCAAGCAGGCAGTAGCGAACAAGCAATTCTCCCCCAGGGAGACTCGCAGTTCACAACCGATCTGGCTAATATTTTACCTACCCCAACCACCAATGGTTGGCAGGCGGTCAGAACTCCAGCCACTGTTTTAGCGGAACCTAAAGCTTTTTTTGAGGATACAGCCACTGCTTCAACCAGTGCTCCAGCCCTGCGATCGGGGGGCGAAACTGCTGCTTATGGGGAAAGTCAGACCGTTGATGCGGTATTTGCCGACCTCCGAACTCGGTTTCAGGCGGCGGAAATCGAGCTAATTCTGCAAGGAGATTACGGCGGTGGGCGGCTTTACCAGATCGCTCGCAATGGTGCGTCCCGTTTCTTGAGCCTTGTGCCGACTCAGGATGGTAACTCGACGGTCATTGTAGTTTGGAGCCAGTCTCCCCTCTAATCTCCGTCTCGTGCTCTTGTGTCTCGTGTGTTTGGCATCCAGACATCAAGACCCTATCCTTTCTCGATCGCTAAGAAGATTCGATCGCCTCCTATATCACGCAGAGTTTTTAGCAATCCCAATACGCTTTCGTACTTTAACCCTTTGTCGGCTTTCAAGGTGACGATTCCATTAGGACTCGTTGATAAAAACGTTTGCACCTGTTGAACTACGGCTTGTTCAGTGACGGTTTGGTTGTCTATCACCATCTGTCCTGTGCTGTTTAGACCAATAGTTAACTTTGCCGTTTTAGTGGCTGTCTGTGCATTTTCCTTGGTTTTGCCTGTAGGTAAGTCAACGTTAAACAACTGCTGACCCGTGAGTGTCATAGAGACAATGATAAAAAAAGTGAGAACGGTCATCAGCACATCTAGCATGGGTACTAGATTCACTTCGGGCATTTGAGAGTGGGAACGGTTGTTTTTGAAACGCATAAGTTGAAAACACAAACCTAAGATTGGCACCCGCCAACCAATAACTATATCCCAGAACTCCATGCCACCTCAGTGTCGAAAACCGCAAACTCAGGATTACCAAAATTCAGAATTACCAAAATTCAGGATTACCAAGGTAACGGACTGCCATCCCAGGAGAAAAATCCACCGCTATCGCGCTCTTGCAACTGATCTAGAACGGTCAAGAGTTGCCGAACTGTGCGCTCGACTGAGAACAATTTCTCTGGAGGAACATGATTCTGAAAGGGACGCGATAGCTGGGTATTAGTCGTACCTGGATGTAAGGTAACCACAATCGCGCGGGGACAAGTGCGCTGATATTCGATTGCAGTTGTTTTCATCAACATATTTAGTGCTGCTTTGGAAGCACGATAGCCATACCATCCGCCTAGGGCATTATCGCCAATACTGCCAATTTTGGCAGACAGGGTGGCTAAGATGGCGCGATCGCCATGCTTGAGTAAAGGCTGCACCTGCTTTGCCAGCAAGACAGCCCCAATACTATTCACCTGGAAGTAGCGCAATAATTGCTCAGTATTAAGCTGTCGCAGGCTCTTCTCAGGTTGCAGTGTTCCTTCATGTAACCAGCCTGCACAATTAATTACCCAAGTTAGCCGTTGGTGTAGGGTAGAAGTCTCTACTTGAATTTGTTGAACCACAGCGGCAATCTCTGCCTCTTCTGTAATGTCCATGGGCAAGCAACGTAGCGTGGGGTCTGCCAATGACAACAGTTCCGAGTGGGGGCTGCGATAAGTTGCGTAAAGCTGAGCAACACGATGGGTTTGAAGAAATTGCCGAACGAATTCTAAGCCAATTCCCTGTCCTGCGCCCACGATCAAGGCAGTGGTGGCATGTTGTTCGGGGTGGGTTATGGCAAGGGAGTGGGGCATTGTGCTTTGATATGCTGCTCTGGCATTCACAAAATTCTGTATTCACAAAATTAAAGTCTAAAGGGTTTTGGGGCATTGCTTCAAAACCCAAAACCCCAAAACCCAATATTGCAAGATTTTCAGATGACAACGCTATCTGATACTCAACACCTCCACATCAAAAATCAGGGGAGCATTGGGAGGAATAGTGCCATCTGGAGTCCCAGTAGAACCATAACCCAGTTCTGCCGGAAGAATTAGTTGACGACGTCCTCCAACTTGCATGGTGCCAATTCCCTCATCCCAGCCTTTGATCACCTGGCCCACCCCAATCCGGAAAGAGAAGGGTTGGCTGCGATCGCGCGAACTATCAAACTTTTTGCCATCCAACAGAATACCCGTATACTGCACCGTCACAATTTGTCCAGTTTGGGGGGTGGCTCCTGTTCCAGGTGTCAGATCAATCAACTCCAGTCCTGATGCCGTTTTAGTGGGAGTGTCATTTGTAAAGGAGTAGTTGAGCGTATACTTTGCCTCTTTGCCAGGTGCTGAAGAAATTTGCAAGAAGTAGGTAGATCCAGCAATGTTGGTCAAGCGCTGATTGATGCTCTCATCTAGCGTGCCGCTGTTGCTTGAGGTGAAAATTAAATTGCGGTTGTTGTCGAACAGGGAGACATTGGCATCGTCACTTAGTCCTGTCAGTCCGACGCTCAGTTGCCCAGCCACCAGGGGAGTCAATTTCAGAAAATCGCTAGGATCGCTATTGCCCACAGAGTCGCTGATGGTGGCTGTCGAGGCTTTAAGCGATGTTGCCGTTTCAAACGAATCATCCTTGACGGCATTTCCTGACATTTTCAGGGCGTAGTTGGTTGTGCCACTGCCTGGTTGAAGCTTGAGTTGGACGTAGAAGGTGCCTGGTTCCAAAGCAATATTTTTGAGAGATTCATTTTTGTTCCCAGGTCGGTTGGAGGATCGAATGACCCGCTTTGCCGAGTCTAAAAGCGAGACATCAATATTGGCTGTTTTCGCTATACCGCTCAAAGTCAGATTGAAGCTGCTTCTGACTTTAGGGTTAATTTTCCAGATGTCAATTTGATCCTTTGCACCCAAGCTGTCTTTAACAGTCCGCAGGGTTTCACTCAGTTGGAAGCGGCTTGCAGTCTGCAAGGTTTTTCCTGGATCTTTCGCCATGATGATTTCTCTCACCGTTAAACTGCAATTAAGTTTTTCAGTTTTGGGTGGCAAAACCCGGAGAAACTCGATCTTGCCAACGAGTGAGGCTGGCGATCGCCTAACGCTCAACCCACACTCAGCCCTGCCATAAAATTGCTATGCTAAGGCTTGCCTAGTTGCGCTATTGTCTAATGCCACCTGAAGGAAGCGGTTAAAGGAAGCGGTTATATGTCGTTGCTCAGGTGGCTAATCTGGCTACTTTTTCTGTGTGCAGGTTTGGGTTTGGTGAGACAAGTCATCCAAGGTAATGGGCTGACGGATCAATGTCTGGCAGTTGCCTTTTTACTATTTTGTGTAGAACAAGCCCGGATGGCAGTGATTGATCTGGAGCAGATTGATGTAGCGAAGCAGCAAAAGCAGGACGATCGACTCGATCATTTTTCAAGGTCACAGTCAGCACTATTGTTCTGGAGCTTTTAGGGTTTTATGTCGCTTCAGTTTGGCTAGGCTGGGGAGCGGTTTTGGTGCTGCTGAGTCAGGTGTGGTTTAATCTATTGGCGGGTATCCAACTCCAGCCTACTCAAGCCATTCCTATTCAAGCCTGGGGTATTTTTGAACGGCTGCCCTTGTTCATTGCCAATGGGGTGGGATTGACTTTAGTCGGTTTGTGGATTGAGCAAATTGCTCCCTTCTGGATGGCTTTGGGGCTTCTAGGATTGGTGCTGATTTTTGGTTGGGTGAAGTATGTTTTGCCAAATATTGAAGCATGGCGATCGCGCAACCCGTCACTACGTTAAGCGATCGCTTGATTCAACAATTCAGATACTGTTTGATGCACCGACTCATACCAGGGGTTGTGAAATTGCATTCCGCGTTGGTGTTTCACGGCCGCGTCTTCAATTGCGTCTTCAATTGCACCCAGCAGGGGTAACTGTTCTTCCTCTGTTTTGCCAGGCGATCGCAGTCATTGGCGGCTTATAGCGCTTCGCGCTTGGATAAAACTAGTTCCAGGAATTCATCTTTGGTCGGTTGCTACTTGGTCTAGCAAGCGGGGCAAGCAGATGTTGGCGCAAACTCAGCCCTTCAATAGAGTCTTTAAGCGATCGCATTTTGAGGATGGTGGAAACGCTTTTTCAGGATTGCACTTGGCGCTCTTTGATCCATTCATAAAACTCGATCGCCTCTGATGAACAGCTATGGCATCCGCCGCATTTTGATGCCGCTTCTCGTTGGACGCGCCCTTTGCGGATCAGCCGATTGAGCATGTCTCGCAAGGGTTCAGCATCCATGCGAAAGTGTATCTGCAAATCTGCTAGAGACACCCTTTGGCGATCGGCAAGATAAGTTTGTAGTTCACTCAAAATCATCAGAAGTTCTCCAGCGCAAGTTCTCTAGGAGCAGCAGTTTTGTCAGCCAACCAATCCCTCGGTATAGCGATCGCATGTGCTAAGGGTGTAAGGCGGGCTGTCTGCGTTGATCTGCTGGGCCTGCCCACTTTAAACCCGCCAGTGTTGCCACCCATGCAGCCACTAATCCTACGATCCAGGCAAGAGATGAGAAAGGATGCTGGACAAAGGTGGCTATTTGGTAATAGCCTACTGCCATCCCATAGGCGACGCCCGTAGTCCAGCACCCCGCAAACACGGTCCACCCTAAATTGGTTTCGCGGTAGACGGCTGCTGTTGCAGAGACGCAGGGAAAGTACAGCAACACGAACAGCAAGTAGGCAAAAGCAGCAGCTTGACTGCCAAAGCGCAAGGACATTTGCCCAA
>JAAUOQ010000171.1 GCA_012034795.1 Leptolyngbyaceae cyanobacterium CRU_2_3 | reverse complement strand
ATTGCCAGCCTCATGAAGCTGGCAATTTTTTTATGAAGAAAACACTGCGTCGAATGAAAAAATTAGGAATTGAGCTACTGGGGTTAGTAGTTTGGTTCATGACGAACATCACAAGGCTGCTCTTACCTGGTACAACTACGCCAGTCTAAAGAAGTACCTATTAAGGGGGTGGTCATTTTGTCAAACGATTGTTATCTTTTTTAATAACCAAGTAAATACAAGGCTCTCCGGGAACTCTTTAGTCATAGCCTTGTAACTACCCGGCTCTGGTCTAGATCACTCCAGATTTCTGACCATCTCGAAACGTCGTTTCATTTTTAAAGTAGGAGTTTGCAATGGATAAGTCTATCGAACTTAGCTTGGAACAGCAGTTTAGCTTGCGGTCATTTGAAACTCAAGTGGAGCGGATGAGCCACGAACAGGCTCAGCACTTCTTGGTTAAGCTCTACGAACAAATGATGCTCAAGGAAACCATGTATAAGCACTTCCTCAAGCACCAATGGGGCATTGAGTCGGGCCCTCAGTTCTAATTTCGCCTCGCCGCAGCAGGCGACCTCCCTCTCTTGCTTTGTTCCATCGCGGAAAGAAGCTGGGGATGCTGGGGCGCTGACTCTGCGATTAGAGTTTTAGACAGGTCGCGCACTTAAACAGGTCATGTAGATGTCCCGACAAGACGTACACCTAGACAAGTTAGTCATAAACTTCATCCATACGGACAGGGAAAGCAGATCTGCCGCAGGACGGACAGCCGATGATGCTCTAAGGGTGATAGGGTTATGGTGAGGCTTAACTTTGACCCTGTGGAGCTTTAGCCATGTTCCAACGTCCACTGATTTGCACTAACCTTACTGATGGCTTGCAGCGTTTAGTAAACTTCATACCTTGTTTCGCCAAAGTTGGCTTCAAGCAAATCACTTTTCTCCACACCATCCCTTTCCTAACCGGACAAACAATTCCCCGCCTTGACGAAAATCAAGTTCAAGTAGCGCGCGATCGCCTCACAGGACCCCATTTGTCTGTTGAAGGGGTTGAGGTGAACATTGAGGTCCAGGGAGGAAGAATCCTAGATTGCATTATGAATGCAGTCAAAAAGTATAAATCAGATTTGATTGTTTTGGGAGCCTCCGAGCGTGGCTCTCTGGGCGAACGATTCTTTGGCAGCACCATTACCGAACTCAGCAAAAGAAATATTGCTCCGCTTTTAATTGTCCGACCACAACTGCTCTCTGCCTATCGTCGGGAAGAGCTTGAGTTACGCTGTCGCCACCTCTTTCAGGATGTGCTGGTTCCCTACGATGCCAGCAAAGCAGCGGAGTATACGATTGAAAAAATTAAGCGATTGGCGCACGAACGCCCCCCAGAAGTGCTAGAAAGCTGTGTACTTTGTTGGGTGATGGAGGAGGGAGGATATACTGCCCTTCTGGAAAGCAATGACAACCTAGCTACCCAAAAAAGCTGGCAGCGGTGCAGACACAACTCCAGGAATCTAGACATTCAGGTTTCTACTCAGATCATTCAGGGAGAGCCAATTCAAGAGATCTTGAGAGTTGCCAACGAGTCTGACGTGAGTGCGATCGCCTGCTCTTCTAGCAGCCTGGGCAAATTGATCGACTGGTCAATTCCTAGCTGTGCAGGCGAAATCCTCCGCCGGAGTTGGCACCCCGTTCTGTACTTCCCACCCGAAAAGTAAGTCACTTAAGGATTGATAAGGATTGATTAGGATTCCCATCTTTAGCGGGGATACTGCACGACCACAGCCGTGCCGGTAGCCGTAATCAATAGCAGGCTCCCAGATTGGTCAACGTTAATGGTTCCTGTGTCGATTTCTATGCCGATGACTGCATTAGCGCCTAAGCGTTCTGCCCTTTGTGCAAGCTCAGCCAAGGCATCTTGCTGTCCTCGCTCAAACACCGTTCATAGCTAGCAGTGCGTCCACCTACAATATCGCGAATCCCTGCAAAGAAGTCTCGCAGAGCATTAGTTCCATAGACTACTTCTGCTGTGACTACCCCCAGGTAAGACTCGACAATTGCGCCTTGAATGACATCAGTTGTTGATAGAATCATGTACTGTTCTCACCCATGTTCGTAAATCTCCTCAATGACATTACCATTCATACAGTTGACCCGGAATACTTTCTTTTGGTGGACTACAAGTTTATGCTTATTGGGAGGATTGACCGCCTTGGTGCCCCAGACAGCAAACGCTCAAACTCAAAGGGTGCAACTGGTTGCCCAAAGTCCCAAACCTCAAGCCAACGACGATCGTTTGAATGACCTGCTAGACCAGGGACGCAAACAGCTAGAAGCCGGAGATTTGGCAGGTGCGACTGCCCTCTATCAAGAAGCTTCTACTCTACAACCCGACAATGCCAGAATTTTCTCGGCGATCGGCTTTTTAGAAGCGCGCCAAAATAACTTTCAGGCAGCAGTGGAAGCTTATCAAAAAGCAATTGAGTTAGATGCCAACAATGGCGATTTTTACTATGCTTTGGGCTTTAGCAAAGCCAACCTAGGCGATAACGCCGGGGCAGCCGATGCCTACCGTCGCGCCACCCAATTAAACCGCGATAATATAGCAGCCTATATGGGATTGGGCGTAGTACTGGCTCGCCAAGAAGACTATGCAGGCGCGATCGAGGCTTATCGCCAAGTCCTGTCTAGCCGGCCCACCGATGCCCAGGTCTTTGAATTCATTGGTTCTGCTTACCTTCAGCAAGAGCGCTACTCAGAAGCACTCGAAGCGTTACAGAAAGCAGCACAGCTTAACCCACGCCGAGGCACAGTTCAACTTAATTTAGGCGTGGCGCTGCTCAGCACAGGGGATACGGCGGGAGGTATGGCAGCGTTTGAGAGAGCAGCACAGCTTGAACCCCGTAATGGCTTGGTACATCTGCAAATTGGCGATATTTTTCGTGCTCAAGGCAATCTTGAACAGGCCATTGCTCGCTATGAGCGTGCCAGTTCAGTGCAGCCAGACTTGAAAGAACCGCATGTGTCAGTAGGTGAAATTTCTTTGGCGCGGCAAGACTATATCAGGGCGATCGTCGAATTTCGAGAAGCTATTAAGTTATCCCCTCAAGATGCTGAGGCTTTCTTCAACCTGGGTAAAGCACTAGAGGGAAGAGATCGTCAAGAGGAGGCGATCGCTGCCTATCAAAAAGCCTACGACCTCTTTCAGCAGCAAAATAATGGAGAGGGGGTACAAAAGGCAGAGAATGCTTTGGACAAGCTACGCTGAATCCTATCGACAGAAAATCCACCTGTTAGAGCTCATTCAAAGTTAACCCTACCTTTGACCGACTCTAGCCGATCGGCTGTACGTTACTGTATTAGTGGACTGCACACAGGTTTCTGTCTGATCGTCCGGTCTAAAATCTCATGTGCCTCTCCTCATGTTCCAGTTCATTACCAAACTGCCGCGTCTGCTCTCTCTAGGACTCACCTTCCCGTTAATTTTTTTGAACGGTTGGCTACTACTGCTGCTAGCGGAAGAACTCCAGCCTCTGCTGACAATCTTGATTACTGCAACCCTAATCGCGTTTTTGCTGGATTACCCTATTCGATTTCTGAAAGACCGGGGCATCAATCGCGGCATAGCAGTGGGGATTGTCTTGCTGCTGTTTCTCTTCATTTTAGGAGTGCTTACCGTTTATCTTGTCCCGTTGATTCTACGGCAGGCTAATGAACTGCTGATTCGCTTACCCGACTGGATCAAATCTGGACAGCAGCAGCTAAAACGTTGGAAGACTGGGCCATAGCACAGCAATTGCCTGTGGACATCAGCACTACCTTTAATCAAATTGTGGCTCGATTTACAACTAGCCTGCGATCGTTCACTAGTCAGGCTTTTAGTATCGTGTTTGGGGCAATTGGTAGTGTCGTGAATATATTCTTGACACTGGTCTTTACTATCTTTTTAGTCCTACGAGGCGAGAGTCTATGGAGTGGTATTTTGGGATGGTTGCCTTCCCGATGGAATGATCAGATTCGTCAGGCTCTGCCGCTGAACTTTGAACGCTACATTGCTGGACAGGCAACCATGTCAGCCATCATTAGTTTGGTGCAAACCACGGCTCTGCTGATTTTGCGAATTCCTTTGGCTCAACTGTTTGGTGTGGGTATTGGGGTTGCTAGTCTCATTCCTTTTGGGGGCACTACCACTATTTTGGTGGTTAGCTTACTTCTAGCCCTGCAAAATTTTGGCTAGGCGTTAAGGTGCTGATTGTGGCAGTCGTCATTAACCAAATTATTGAAAATATCTTAGCCCCCCGAATTTTGGGAGAAATTACTGGACTCAACCCTGTCTGGATGCTGGTTTCACTCGATTTAGGGGTGAAGTTGGGTGGCTTTTTAGGCTTGGTGGTAGCTGTACCGATCGCCAGTTTCATCAAAGGCACATTTGATGCCATTCGTGTAGCTCAGCCCGATCTAAACCTAGAGCTTTTGACAACTACCAATGCTACTCAGATCAAGGCTGATCCAGATCTATCAGTTAATCCTTCTCCAGTCACAACTGATCGAGAGTAGGGCTATTCATCCTCACTTGATGTCCAATACTTCCAGGCTTTGCATCACTTCCGCACAGAGTTGATCGTGGCAAATGCCATTAGTGGCAATTAAGCAGCCCCACTGGTTGACATCGCCCTGGTTATAGCGTGGGAGTGACCCATCTGCATGAGTGAAGCGGCCACCGGCTTCCGTCAAAATTAGCTCAGGCGCTGCCATATCCCAATCTTTAGCAGCCGACTTACCTGATAGAGAAATATAAATATCTGCTCGCCGATCCACGATCGCTGCAATCTTGCCACCGACACTACCGACAAATAATTGGTTTTGGCAGGAAAGCTGTTTCAAGAGATGGTTAAACCGAGCGTCCCGATGGGTACGGCTCACCACCAGCGTCAGATCTGTCAGTTGAGCTTGGCTAGATACCTGCACTGGCTGGCTGTTACCCGCTGGGGTTTCTACAAAAGTACCGCCGCCTAAACTGGCATAGTAAAGTTTTTCTAGCTCTGGACAGGCCACAACTGAAAGCACAGGACGCCCCTGGTGGGCTAAGGCCAGGTGAAAAGCATATTCCCCGGTTTATCGATAAAGTCTCGCGTGCCATCCAGCGGATCGAGAATCCAGACCCAGTCCTGTGGCAAAGGCTCTGGCAGAGATTTGACTTTGTAGGTTTCTTCACTGAGATAGCCAAAGTCTTCTGTACCAAAAACTGCTGTCAATTGATTTAAGACATAACGATTGACGGCTAAATCGGCTGCTGTGACTGGTCCTTCTTGTTTATCCTGAATGTCGAGCGATCGCGCCATCCCATCAGCATCAGGTTCACCCCGATAATAAGATCGCAGAATTGCCGCAGATCCCCAACCCAAAGAACGCATCATTGCCAAAGTCTCTTCTACCGGTTTTCCGGCTATTGCTTGCAGTGCTTCCACGATCGCTTTTCCCTTATGTCTTTTAACTCAGCCCATTATCCCCTAACCTTTCTCTTTCTCTTGCGCTATTCATTCTTATCCTTCATCTTTTCATCCCTGTTTCCATCCATGCTCTCGTCCCCAAAAACTGGCAAGCATACGCTGCCACCTGGGATGCCTGTGCTAAAGCCTCGGTAAAACCAGACTGCAAGATGTAGTGGCAGAACGCGCCATGAAAAATATCCCCCGCTCCTAGAGTATCTACAACAGAGATGGGGGGAACTGGAATTTCGCTAGATTTTCCTAAATGCCAAACCTGAATGGGACGATCGCCACCTGTGATGGCAATGTGAGGAATCTTTAACGCTTGTAGATAGGTAAACACCTCAGTGGTGCTTTGACACAAGGGTGGATGAAAGTTGGCAGAACAGATGACGTAATTGGCGTAAGGCAAAATTTCCTCGAAGCCTGGTTTCCAGCTTCCTGCATCTATCACTACCGCGATCCCCAAACGATGAGCTTGTTGGACAATCGCTTGCCCGACTGCCATTTGATGCCCATCGATCAGCACAATGTCTACCTCCTGCAAACAATTGGGCGGGATAGCACTGGCAGGCACTTGTGATCGGGTGGCATTCAGCGAAACAACTGCCCGATCTCCTGTAGCTTGAGTGACGATGATGGATGCAGTTGGCACCGGTTCCATCCGTTCAGGATCTAGATCCGCGATCGCGACCTGCCAGTTTTCTAAGTCCGCCCGAATTAACTGGCTCAGCGGATGTTGACCCACTGCACTGATGAGCGTGGCAGAATTGCCGAGATAACTGAAGCTAACGGCAGCATTGGCGGCTGGCCCGCCTGCTGAAGTAGTGTAGTCCAGTGCTACAATCTTTTGGTTGCGATCGGGTAGATCTTCTGTTAAGTAAACGAGATCCAGCGTAACTAGCCCGACAAACAGACCGCGCTTGACCATTTGTCACCTAGCAATTTGTCATCTAGCATTCTGTCATTCAATATTCTACAGTTGCGATTTCACAATGAGTCGCTACTAATGATTAGCTTTAGCAAGCTCCATCTCGATGGATGATGACCTGAATTGTCTTTAGAATCAGCTTGAGGTCATAAGCAACCGACCAACGCCGCTGATATCGCAAATCCATGCTGACCATCTTCTCAAAATCTAAGACCTTAGAGCGACCGTTGACTTGCCACTCACCTGTCATCCCAGGTTTAACTTCCAGGCGTTTCCAGTGCCGAGCGCTATAGCGTATTACCTCCTTTACAGCGGGTGGACGCGTACCCACTAGGCTCATTTCTCCCATCAAAACGTTCCAGAATTGGGGAAGTTCGTCTAGGCTGGTTCGCCGCAGGAACTGACCCACTCTTGTCACTCGTGGGTCAGCGTCATTTTTAAAAATGCAGCCCTTGGCTTGGTTGGGAATGAGGTGCTGTATTCCCTCGGCATGGGTGACCATTGAGCGAAATTTCCAGATACGGAAAGGTTGTCCTCGGAAACCGCAGCGTATTTGGCTAAATAGAATTGATCCGGGATTATCTACATAAATGGCGATCGCAATGGGTGTGAATATGAGGGCTGTTAGTATTAAACCCACTAACGCTCCTACTATATCTATACAGCGCTTGGCTCTACTGCTAAGTGAGGAATGAACCTGATCACAAACTTTAGAGGTAATAGATGGATCAGTCTCTAAGTCAAGACCCATCAATCTAGACAGAAAAGCGGACTGTGCCTGGTGCGTGGTATTCATGGCAAGGTAAGGTAGTGCATCTGAATTTGAATGACTCAGGCTTTCTAGCCAGCCCATTTGAGCAAAATGTTTATTTATTTTGAGTGAAATCCTGATTTTCCCTATTTAGAGTATGCGTATTTGCTCTCACAAATAGCTCAGTGAATTCCCCTCTTTATAGAGACTTGATCAAAGAACGATTGGGCAATGTAGCTAACCGTATTTTCTAGCAAGCTAAGCTACCTGAAGAAAAATATTAAGATAAATCCCTAGATAAAATACTTAGAGCATGGACATACAGGCTGGCACACTTTACATCGTAGGTACTCCAATTGGTAACCTAGAAGACATTACCTTCCGAGCATTAGAGGTTTTACGGAAAGTGGATGTGATCGCTGCTGAAGATACCCGCCATACTGGCAGGCTGCTTCAGCACTTTCAAATTACTACGCCCCAGATTAGCTATCACGACCACAACCGCCATACTCGCCACCCAGAGATATTGCAGCGGCTTCAGCAGGGTGAGGCGCTGGCACTGGTCAGTGATGCCGGGATGCCTGGAATTTCTGATCCAGGTTCCGAACTCGTAAAATTTTGCATAGAAGCCAATATTTTAGTGGTGCCTATCCCAGGTGTGACTGCGGTCATTACTGCTTTGAGTGCAGGTGGATTACCTAGTGATCGCTTCGTATTTGAAGGTTTTTTGCCGGCCAAAGGACAAGAACGGCATGATCGCTTAGAGGCAATCGGCAAAGAAACCCGTACCCTTGTTATCTACGAATCGCCGCATCGATTACAGCAAACCTTGAAAGATTTGTTAGAACCTGTGGGAGCAAAATGCCTGATCACAATTGCCAGGGAATTGACCAAGCTGCATGAGCAATTCTGGCGCGGTAGTTTGACAGAAGCGATCGCCTACTATCAAGACCGTGACCCTCAAGGAGAATATACGCTGATCCTGGCAGGGTGTGAAACAGCACACCCACTCCTAACTGAAGCGGCTCTCCTTAATGAACTTCAGCAACTGATGCAGCAGGGGCTATCGCGATCGCAAGCCAGCCGCCAGATTGCTCAACAAACTACGCTCTCCCGACGTCAGGTCTATCAGCTCGCACTGACAATCTCTAGTGATGTTAGTACTGAAGCCAGGAACCCTGAACCATAGGCTTTGCTTAATCCTCATCAACCTTGCTCGAATTGTCTAAACTAAATAAACTAGACGTCTAAACTAGACAATAGGCTTATGTTGTGGACTTACACTTGATGCGTTTTTTTCTAAAGACTAGCTTAATCCTCTTGTCTACTGTAGCCCTGTTATCAGGTTGTAATGATTCGGCGAGTTCACCCACTGCCACAACGCCCGCCAATTCAGGTACAACCACCGTTTCACCTACTCCTACAGATTCGTCAGAAGCTAATCCTTCTACGCCTTCTCCGCAACCGCTTGTGGAAGTG
>JAAUOQ010000170.1 GCA_012034795.1 Leptolyngbyaceae cyanobacterium CRU_2_3 | reverse complement strand
ACTAAAGGATCTTGACTAGAAGATAGAGAATTAGACTGCTTTTAACGTCATTCCTAAGAGAAGAGTCTCAGTAGATCGCAAAGCTCTGAAGCATCCTTTCAAATCCTGGGTTTTTGGGAATGCAGCGCGCCCCAAAAACCCATTTGCGATCGACTGAAACTGTTTAAATCGGTATGATTTGCGCGTCAAACAATCAAACACGAACGCGATCTTAAACTCCTGTGATCATCTGACAGATATGCAACCATCTCGTGGTACATTAGTCAAGCTTGGAATCGGGAAAGTCCGGTGAGAATCCGGGGCTGTGCCGCAGCTGTGATGGAGCCATGATCGCTCCGAGTCAGAATGCCGGTTCTGGGTAAGTGAGCTTCACCCACTTACCCGCCTCTTATGTCGTCTATTCCTTGCGTTGCACGGGGAAAGAGCTATGGCTTTTGTTGATGGCAGGTCTGCCTGTCCGGGTTTATTTTACGCTACGCCTGCCCAAGATGGGATGCTATCGAGAATTCGGTTGCCCGGAGGACACCTGACTGTGCCCCAGTGTCAGGCTATTGGTCAAATTGCCGATCGCGCGGGAATTCAATCGGTTCAGGTCACCAATCGGGCTAATCTACAACTTCGCAGCTTGCAGGCGCTAGATTCTGAAATGTTGGAGCAGTTACGAGCCGCCAAGCTGGCTGCCCCTATTGCTGAGGTAGATGCCCTCCGCAATATTATGACTAGCCCCATCGCCGGTCTTGATCCCCAGGAGCAGTTAGATCCTCGCCCCCTGGTGGTGGCGTGGGACAATTATCTATGCCGTCATCCAGAACTCGCCAGGCTATCGGCAAAGTTCAGCGTTTGCTTTGATGGGGGTGGAAGTTTAGCGGTTTGGCATCGTCCGAACGATATCGCGTTGGTCGTCGATCCAGAAGCAGATCTGGCAGGGGATGCGGAAGCAGCTATAGCCTTACGGCTGTACGTGAGTCGGGGCGATCGCGGTGAATCGCCTGTCCAAACGGGTATCTCTATCCGTCCACAGGACTCTCTAGCTCTATTGTCTGCTTTAGCAGCGGTCTATCTCCAGGGTGTGATTGGGCTGAGAAATCACACCCCTCAGCAGCGGGCACCTCGGCTGCGGCAGGTCATCCAACAGCAGGGGTGGGACAGTTTTCTACAAGCTGTTTTGCAAGCTGTGGAGCAGCAGTTAGGACATCGGCTGCTGTGCTCCCAGTCCCCTTGCCCGTCCGCCTCTCTCCCTGTTCTCAGTCAAGCGGCCCCCATGGGAGTTCATCCACAGCGGCAGCCCGGACTGTCTTACTGTGGCGTTGGGCTACCTTTAGGACAACTGACAATCGTTCAATTGCGGGGATTGACAGCGATCGCCACCTCCTACGGCAGTAAGAGTTTACGGCTTACTCCTTGGCAAAATCTACTGATTCCAGATATTCCCGATCGCTTTGTATCTACGGTGCAAGCTGAAGTTGAACAGTTGGGTCTGCCTCATTCTGCCGATCATCTCTGGAGAGGTTTGGTCGCTTGTACAGGTTCTCCGGGCTGTGCGGCGTCTGCTACCGATACCAAAGGGGATGCTCTTGCCTTGGCGACTGCTTTGGCCTCGCGGTTACAGCTTGACTGCCCGATCAACATCCACTTTACGGGCTGCGAAAAATCCTGTGCTCAGCACCATCCTAGCGACATCACCTGCCTGGGGATACGAATTGACAGTCCACAAGCGGCGGCCTATCGGATTTCTGTAGGGGGATATTCAGTTGAACGAGAATTGTATGTGATTGATGCAGCCAGTTTACCGAGCACTCTAGAGCAAATGTTGAGGATATATCAACACTATCGCTCGCAGCCTACAGAATCTTTTAGTGAATTTGTCGGGCACTATGAAATCGACCAACTGCGACAATTGTTTCAAGATGATGAAATTACTGAACTCACAAAATAATGATTGACTACATCCGAGATGGCACCGAGATTTATCAAAACTCCTTTGCAACCATTCGGGCAGAAGCGATGCTCTCACTCCTACCTTCTGACCTGGAAACTATTGCTGTACGGTTAATTCACGCTTGCGGCATGACCGATATTATCACCGATTTGGCTTACTCTGCGGATGCAGTCCAGGCTGGACGGCAGGCGATCGCATCGGGAGCACCCATTCTCTGTGATGCTCGCATGGTGTCCGAAGGCATCACCCGCTCCCGACTGCCCGCAAACAATACGGTTATTTGTACCCTGCATGAGCCGCAGGTGCCAGAACTAGCCCAACAACTGCACAATACGCGATCGGCAGCAGCATTGGAACTCTGGCGATCGCATCTAGTTGGATCTGTAGTGGCAATTGGCAATGCACCCACAGCCCTCTTTCGATTGTTGGAAATGCTGGATGAGGGTGCGCCAAAACCAGCTCTGATCTTGGGGTTTCCGGTGGGGTTTGTGGGGGCTGCGGAGTCTAAAGCGGCTCTAGCGGCAGATAGTCGAGGTGTGCCGTTTCTCACTTTAAAGGGGCGACGCGGTGGCAGTGCTTTGGCAGCGGCAGCAGTGAATGCTTTGGCAAAAGAGGCGGAACTATGAAAAGCAGGGTAGATATTGCAGGGATTACAGGGATTACAGAGATTACGAACTCACCAGACTCTACAACGGGCACAAAGATTGCGAGTGGGCGGCTTTATGGGATTGGTGTCGGTCCTGGCGATCCAGAATTGCTGACGCTGAAGGCATTGCGGCTACTCAAATCTGCGGCAGTAGTGGCCTATCAAGCTGCGGAGGATCACGACAGTGTTGCTCGCTCCATTGTTGCCCCTTACCTGACTGGTGAGCAGACCGAAGTGTGTTTTCACTTCCCTCGATCCCTTGACCCGCAAACGGCTAAGGCTTCGTATGACCAGGCGATCGCCCCCATTGCCGACCACTTGACCGCCGGTCGCGATGTGGCAGTTTTATGTGAAGGCGATCCCCTGTTCTACGGCTCATTTATGTATGTATTCACCCGATTATCAGGCCAATTTGATACAGAGGTTGTTCCAGGGGTATCCTCACCCATGGCCTGTGCTTCTGCTCTGGGCGTTCCATTAAGTTACCAAAACGATATTTTTAGCGTCCTCTCTGCCACCTTGCCCGATGCTGTTTTAGCGGCGCAATTGCTGAATGCCGATGCGGTTGTGATTATTAAACTGCGGCGGCACTTTGCCAAAGTTCGCGAGGTTCTCGATCGATTGGGTCTGCTCTCCCGCGCTAAATACATTGAACGAGCGACGACCACCGCTCAACGG
This sequence comes from Leptolyngbyaceae cyanobacterium CRU_2_3, assembly GCA_012034795.1. Lineage (GTDB taxonomy): Bacteria > Cyanobacteriota > Cyanobacteriia > Elainellales > Elainellaceae > Drouetiella. The sequence goes on along the minus strand of JAAUOQ010000170.1, from coordinate 5,362 downwards.
ATTGTGGCGATCGACCAGGTCAATGCTGATCAGGTGCCCTATTTCTCAATGATTGTTGTCCCTAGTAAAGTGCAGCTATGAGCAAGCGTCCGATGGCGATCGTGGTTCTGGGGCAAGCGAGCGTTCCCTTAGCTCGCCAACTGATGGCGGGTTTACCAGAGGCAACGCTGTATGGCTTGGCTGGACGCACTACAGATGTGGATGTGAGTTTCAGCCACTTTGGTGAAACCGTTCGGCACTTGTTTAGCCAGGGCAGCGCCATTGTGGGAATTTGTGCGACTGGCATTCTCATTCGCACCCTAGCGCCGTTGCTGTCAGATAAGCGCGCCGAGCCGCCGGTCTTAGCCATTGCCGAAGATGGCAGTGCAGTGGTGCCACTGCTAGGAGGACTCAGTGGAGCCAATGAAGTCGCCTGCCAAATTGCGGCGGCGCTGTCTGTTAAAGCCGCGATCACAGCTACCGGAAAATTGCGTTTTAACGTTGTTTTGGAAAATCCGCCGCCGGGTTATCGCCTGGCTAATCCGGATCAGGCTAAATCCTTTACCTCTGATTTGCTATCGGGCATCTCTGTGCGTTTGGAAGGGGATGCCCCTTGGCTCAACCACAGTTCTATTCCTTTTACCCCCGATGGCGTCTACCGAATTGAAGTCACTGAAAGCCGTCGAGAGGGAACCCCTCAGCATCTGGTCTACCATCCGACTAAGCTAGCGATCGCCCTTCACCGCACAACTACGCTTGATGCAGACGAGTTACTGTCTCAAATTCATCAGGCTTTAGAGCGCGCTGATCTTTCGCCTGCCGCTGTTGCAGGGATCTTTGCCCCTGTGGAAGAAGCTGCCAGTTCAGCGGTGGGGACGATCGCTCAAAGGTTTCGCGTCCCTGCCCGGTTCCTGACCGCTGCGGATCTAGAGGCGGCGATCGTACCTGCCACGCCAACAGCCACCGACGTTGCGATCGCCGTTACGGGCACCCCTGAACGCTTGATCTCCCCATCCCCCCATTTCACACTCGCAGTTGCCAAGCAAATTCTTGACCCACAGACCATCGGACAGCCCCCAGGACGACTGGACATTATTGGCACAGGTCCGGGTGCTGCTGCCTGGATGTCTCCTGAAGTTAAAACCATTCTGCAAGCAGCCACTGATCTGGTGGGCTACAAAACCTATTTGGATCTCGTTAGTGATCTCGCCATCGGAGCGCAGCGACATGAATCGGATAATCGCCAGGAACTCGATCGGGCTTGTCAGGCGTTAGATTTAGCGGCAATGGGACGATCGGTCGTGGTTGTTTCTTCGGGTGATCCAGGAATTTACGCGATGGCCGCAGCCGTGTTTGAGGTGCTCGATCGGCAGATGAAACCCGAATGGCAAGGCATTGACATTCATGTAGCTCCTGGCATTTCAGCGATGCAAGCCGCAGCCGCAGCCATCGGCGCACCGTTAGGACATGATTTTTGTGCCATTTCTCTCTCGGATTTACTGAAACCTTGGGACAGAATTGAACAACGCATCCGCGCTGCTGCTCAGGCAGATTTTGTGATTGCTTTTTACAACCCCGTATCAAGCCAACGTCGCTGGCAACTTGCAGAGTCCCAACGGGTTTTGCTGGAGGTGCGATCGCCCCAAACTCCTGTTGTTTTAGCTCGCAATCTGGGTAGATCCGGACAGACCGTGACAGTGACCTCCTTATCAGATCTGAACCCAGAATCTGCCGATATGCGAACAGTAGTCTTAGTGGGATCTAGCAAAACCCGTTGCATTACCCGTGCTGATGGAAAAACATGGGTTTATACGCCACGTCACTATGCTCTGGAATAAATAGTCGTGAACATGAGATCTTATTTCGGCGTAAACCCCTCACTTGTTTTCAGAAAATCGCCCTATGGAGCCGTAACAAGTTCCGCAGGCAATCGCTTAAATGCCAGCCGCTCATTTTCCACATCCACAAAGATCGTGTCGCCATTAACAAACTCGCCGCGCAAAATGGCTTTGGCAATCTGGGTTTCTAGCTCTCGCTGGATCGCCCGCTTTAGTGGACGAGCGCCAAATACAGGGTCATAACCCACTTCTGCTAAGAAATCGAGGGCTGCATCCGAGAGGCGCAATGTCATCTTGCGATCGCTTAAACGCTGGCTGAGACGAACCACTTGCAGTTGGACAATTTGGCGCAATTCCGACTTCTGTAAGCTGTGAAAAATAATCATCTCGTCGATGCGGTTGAGGAACTCTGGACGGAAGTTCGATCGCATTGCATCCATCACCCGCGATCGCATTTCTTCATAGCGATTGTCATCACCCGACACATCTAAAATGTATTGCGAACCAATGTTACTAGTCATGATGATGATGGTGTTTTTAAAATCTTACCGTCCGCCCTTGCGAATCGGTCACACGCCCATCATCCAGGATTTGCAGCATGACATTGAACACATCAGGATGGGCTTTTTCGATTTCGTCAAACAGGATGACCGCATAGGGACGCCGCCGCACCGTTTCAGTCAACTGTCCACCTTCTTCGTAGCCCACATAGCCTGGAGGCGCACCAATCAGCCGTGAAACTGCATGTTTCTCCATGTACTCCGACATGTCGATCCGCACCATTGCTTCTTCAGTGTCGAACAGGTAAGACGCCAGCGCCTTGGCTAACTCCGTTTTACCCACACCCGTTGGGCCCAGGAAGATAAAGCTGGCGATCGGGCGATTGGGGTCGGCCAGCCCAGCCCGCGATCGCTGAATTGCATCGGCCACAGCAGTCACAGCTTCGTCCTGACCCACCACCCGCTGATGCAGTTCGTCCTCTAGGTGCAGCAGTTTCTGCATCTCCGATTCCACCAGTTTATTGATGGGAATGCCCGTCCATTTGGAGATAATTTCGGCAATGTCAGACTCAGTGACTTCTTCCCGCAGCAGAGTCTTGCCGGAAGTTTGGGTTTGAGCCAGTCTCGCTTCTGTGGCTTCCAGTTCCCGTTGCAGGTCAGTGAGCTTGCCGTAGCGCAGTTCGGCCGCCCGATTCAGGTCATACTCCCGTTCTGCCTGGGGAATATCGACGTTGACAATCTGGTCAATCTGCTCTTTGAGTTGCTTCCGTTGATCCAGCACTTCTTTTTCGGCTTGCCACTGTGCTTTCAAAGCATTGCCCACTTCACTGAGGTCAGCAATTTCTCGATCGAGCCGCTCCAGGCGTTCTCTCGAAGCCGGATCAAGTTCTTTTGCAAGGAAAGGCTTTCCATCCGCAATTGCAGAACTTTGCGCTCCACCTCGTCTAGCTCTTCCGGCTTCGAGGTGGTTTCCATCTTTAGTTTGGCGGCAGCTTCATCGACCAAATCAATCGCTTTGTCAGGAAGGAAGCGATCGCTGATATAGCGATTGGACAGCAGGGCCGCCGCTACGAGAGCATTGTCAGAGATTTTGACGTTGTGGTGGGTTTCGTAGCGATCTTTGAGTCCGCGCAAAATCGAAATCGTATCTTCAGGGCTGGGTTGATCAACATAAACCTGTTGGAAACGGCGTTCTAGAGCCGCATCTTTCTCAATATATTTGCGGTACTCATCTAGCGTAGTGGCTCCAATGCAACGCAATTCCCCTCGCGCCAGCATGGGCTTCAGCAAGTTGCCTGCATCCATTGAGCCTTGAGTTGCACCCGCACCCACTACGGTGTGAATTTCGTCAATGAACAGAATAATTGTGCCGTTGGATTCGGTGACTTCTTTGAGAACTGCCTTCAGACGCTCTTCAAATTCCCCCCGGTATTTGGCTCCAGCAATCAATGCGCCCATATCCAGAGCAATCAGCTTCCGGTCTTTCAGCGATTCGGGTACGTCGCCATTAACAATCCGCTGGGCCAAGCCTTCAGCGATCGCCGTTTTACCCACGCCCGGTTCACCAATCAACACCGGGTTATTTTTGGTGCGGCGAGACAAAATTTGAATAGTGCGGCGAATCTCATCGTCCCGTCCGATCACCGGATCTAGCTTGCCCTGCCGTGCCGCATCGGTCAGGTCACGCCCATACTTTTCCAATGCTTCATACTTGCCTTCTGGATTCTGATCGGTCACTTTTTGGTTGCCTCTAATCTGCTCCACAGCAGTGCGGAGCTTTTTATCATCGAGTTTAAGTTCTTGGAATAAACCTTTGCCGAAGCGATCGTCTTTAGGGTACGCCAGCAGCAGATGCTCAATCGAGATATAGTCATCGCCTAACTCTTTGCGGAAGCTCTCAGCCCGATCGGTCAAGGTATCGAGCGATCGCCCCAGGTAAACGGAGCTACCCGAACCCGATATCTTGGGCTGACGGCGGATATAGTCTTCTGTGTAGTCTCGCACGCGCTGCACATTGACACCCAGCTTGCTGAAAATGCTGGCAGCCAGTCCTTCTTGCTCCAGCAATGCCGACATTAGATGTTCGGATTCAAGCTGCTGATGCTGGGCTTGCTTGGCAATTTCGGGGGTGCGGGCGATCGCTTCCCAGGCTTTCTCGGTAAATTGGTTGGGGTTTGTCGGTTGCATAGGGTTTCAGTTCAAGCCTCTTAATATAAGGGTTAAGTCTTGAGTTTTGAGTTTTAACCTGGAGCAACTGAGAACTTAAAAACCCAAAACTCTAATAGCCTCAGCCTCTATTGTATTGACTTGTGTATTGACTTGAGAGCATTGTCCGATCGGGTTGTACGCCTTGTGCAGTCGGTTTTGCCACCCTTGGTTTACTGTCCGGCTGCAAACACCTGCTCAGCTTTCAGGTCTAGTTCTGTGAATGTGGCAGAAACCAGGCGATCGCCCCCTCCCCAAACACCCACTTCTCCATAAACTCCCGCTTGCAATTCCAGCACCGTCACCGTTTGCGCTTGCGGATCGACAATCCAATATTCTGGGATGCCCAAGTCCTGATATTGCGATCGCTTCGCCACATAATCTCGATCGCGCTGCAACTCTCCAGGACTAACCACTTCAACCACCAGCAAAGGAGGAACCATGCTCAGCCGAATCGTATTGCGCCGTCGCAGTTGTTCAATATGTTCTGTTTGCAGAATCGTCAGGTCAGGATAGCGATTGCGGGGTTCTCCTCGCACTTCTAGTTCTAAGCCATGTCCTCTGACTCTACGAAAATCGAGCAACTGGGCAAAGTGTAGAAGCAGGAAAGTGGCAATTTCAACGTTTTCTCCTGATTCTGGCGGCACTTCAATTAACTCTCCATTAAATAGTTCATATAGGGTATCAGTACCGTCATCAAAAGAGAGGTACTCGTCGAAGCTGAGGAAGCGGAGCTTGGTTTGAGTCATGGCGTTTACGAAATAACGGGCAGTGCGAGGTGGATCGAGTGAGCGATCGCTTCAGCCAAATGTTTGAAATCCCAATACACGCCTTGAACGG
>JAAUOQ010000169.1 GCA_012034795.1 Leptolyngbyaceae cyanobacterium CRU_2_3 | reverse complement strand
AATGAGATCACTGAGGTCAGCGGTTGCCTCTTGTACTCCCATTTGTTGATTGCGAAGACGATGGCTAAATAGCTGTACGAGGATGAGAATACCAGGATAGATGGCTAACGCAACCAGCGTTAGCCAAACATTGATGCCTAGCATGGCAGGCAGGGTGAGCGCATAGGCAAAAACCATATTGGCTAAGCTCAGCACTGCAAACCCCAACAAACGACGAATGTTATCGACATCACTCGTGGCTCGGCTAATTAATTCTCCTGGTGTATTAACGGCAAAATAGTTTGGCTCCAGGGTCAGCAAGTGATTAAAAATCTGTTGCTTGAGATCAAATTCTACTTGCCGACCTACACCAAACAGCAGCACGCGCGAAGCCATCCGCACAATCCACATCACAGAGGCCAAGATTAGAATGATCACTCCATATAAGGTGACCCACTTGAAGGTAAAGGTGGCTTGCAATTCATCTAGCCCATCCCGGATCAAGAGCGGAACGTAAACGCCCAAGGCATTGACGATCAATAAAGATAAAATCCCCAAACTAGCCTGCCGCCAGTGGGGACGCATGTATGCACCGAGTTTTTGTAGCCGGGAATCAGCCATGTGTTGGGTTATGGATCTGGACATTCCCTAGCTTACACACCCAGAGGATCAGTCAACCATCCGCGCAGGAAATAATACACGGTTGCCAGATATTCATCAACCACACGGCTGCTAATGCCCAACGCTTCTGCGCTAGGAATCAGATCCGTGAGGGCAGCCAATCCCAGCCCTGCCTGGCTTTGAAACACATAGAAATCCGTTGGCTTAGGCACAATGGCAAAATTGAGTCGGGCAAACGTGGATGCTGCTCGGCGCAATCCCAAAGCAGGGGTCACTAGCTCAACAGGAATTCGAGGTCCTGCGGCAGTTGTAGTGGTCGGCACAGATTGGACATTGCCATTATCGCAGATGGCATAAAGGCGGCAATTGTCAGAAGCGCTACCTGGAGATAAAATTTGGCGAACTGCGACCGCACTACTTCGGGGATCAACGCTTTCAGTGTCTACACGAATCTGGGAGCTATCGACCCCACCTCTCTGAACCAAGAAATTAGTAATCACGTCGGTTGAGGTAACGTTGGGCTGTGCCAAAATCGGTTGTGGTCCCGTGCTAACAATGACCAAGGGTGTATTACCTCGTGCTCGCTGCTCTGCGTAAAGCTGTCCTGCATAGAGCAACCGAGACTGAAGCGTCACACTTAAGCCATCTGCAACGTTGCTCAACTGAGAGCGCAAGCGATAGGCAGGGTTGCTGGGTCCTGCACCATCTCCCAAAATAACGATCGCTGGGACATCTCGGTCGGTAGGGCGCTGACCCAACTCAAGGGCTGATTGCTGCTCCGTCTGAGCAGTCAACAAATAAGCTGTGATGGGCAAGCTAGAGATCAGCAAAATCAATAGTGCTGCCATAACCTGCGATCCGTCAACCTTTTGGTACCTAGACGAACGCTAGATATTAACAAAATCAGTACCAGCCCCAAAGGTCGCAAGGGGAAAGAAATCACTCCCCACAGCACCCCAACTGTTTTATTGGTTGGATCTAGGAATGCCAGTACCATCAGCAGCACTAGGACAATTCCACCCAACCAGGTGAGATATCTCTTGTCGATCCAGGTCAACAGGACGAACCGAACCAGGAAATAAATCCCAACCAAAATTAGAATTTGAGTGATCAGTTCAAACATCACCATCCTCCCTAACACCACCCATAACAAAACCTGCCTACTGAAGCTGCGTATATAGTGTATTGGACTAGTCTTGTCTAACTGTAATCAAACTCTGCTAAAAACAATCACTTAAAGGAAAATTTATTTAAGAAATTTAGGATTTTAGCTGTCTTTAACTTCTGTTAGCCGCTACCTTCACAGCCACTATGGATGGTATGGATAGTATGAATGGTATAGATGGTATAGACATTGCCGAGGCAATATCAGACTAGAAAATGCCACAGCAAAAAAGGGAGACTTTACTCTCTCCCTCAGATTCTACTCTGTACGCAAGTCTAAAACCTAGTTGCAGAGCAGTTTTTTGACTAGTTCCCAGGCTCTGCCTGGGAAACGAATGAGAAGGCTGCGCCTCTTGCCCGTGAAGGCAGCACCGCTGATTTGGCATTCCCAGACAGAGACTTAGAGCGAGGTAAGCTCACTCCGTTGAGGACTCGTTAACGTAGTAGCCCTTGGCTTAAAACCCCGTCTATCTTTCAGTAAGCACCAGCTCGCTTAGTCAGAAGGACAGTGACGGTTTTCCAGATGATTGCTAAATCATAAGTAGGCGTCCAGCGTAGCTGATAGTGAAGATCCATATTCACAACTTCTTCAAAATCCTTGATAGCCGATCGGCCATTGACTTGCCACTCACCCGTGAGTCCAGGCTTTACATTCAACCGCCGCCAGTGATATGAGCTATATTGCACAACTTCATCATGCGTAGGCGGACGAGTCCCCACTAAACTCATCTCTCCGATTAAAACATTCCAAAATTGGGGAAACTCATCCAGGCTAGTCTTGCGGAGGAACTGACCTACGTGGGTTACTCTGGGGTCATTTTGGTTTTTAAAGATTAGTCCTTTGGATTCATTAGGAATATCTGCCTTTAAGTCATCAGCATTTCTGACCATTGAGCGAAACTTGCGGATGATGATCGGACGACCTTGTAGCCCGTAGCGCACTTGACGATACAAGATGGGTCCTGGGCTATCCAGTTTGATGGCGATCGCCAAAGGGATAAACAGGAGTATTAGAAAGAACAGCCCGATCAAAGCGCCTATGATATCCAGCGTTCGCTTAATCACGCAAAGCGCTGAAGGATGAGGAGTTTCAAACTCTGGCAGGGATGAAATTTTGGTAGCTGCTATTTCTGACGGAAGTGAGTGAACGTTCATGTGAGGATGCCCTGGGAAGGATAGCTGCCTAAACACTCAAGGGATTCTATGATGGAATGTGATGTTTCAGTGTTTCTACTGGCAATATAGGCTGATTCACAAGCTGCCGATAGCCCTTAAAGTTGTACTTTTGCAAAAACTTTTTATTCCAATACAGATTCTTCGTTTTTATGAAGTTTCTATAAAGCTAATTCTTGTATAGAAAAGATACAGAATTTCAGCTTAACTCGTCTGTTTCCATCAAATCACTGACACACCAGGGGATTGAAGGCTGGAGACCGAGGCTAGAACTACTGAGATTTATCCTGTGATTAATCATACAAGACCTCGGAATCTATTGAGCTTGTATTTATAGATACAAATACGACTGAAAACTCTGCCAATTTCTCAAGGATCTTGAAGAATACTGCTCCAAAGGGTACATGACGCGGTAGCACCCTGAATTTTGTGATAGCAAAGATGCCGCAAAAATATTACGAAGGGAATATGCAATTGCCCTCTCAATGTCCCTTGACTTCATAGACGAGCGATGAGAGGAACTGGTTCCAACTGATGGAATGCTACTGAAAATGCAGAGAAGACGTGCTCCGCTAAAAGTGCCTCAAAAAAAGCACCCCCGTAGAGGTGCGTCAACCAGCTAACTTGAGACAAGATTTTCTACCTGATGAATTGAGGAGAATTCAGGAGTGTCAAATGAAGGACGTCTTGAGTCTCCATACTTGAATTCTGAGAGAATAGCCCTGATTACCACAAGGTACTGTAACCTTGTTTCACTTGACTCAGGAAGAATGATCTTATTCCTGTATCTATTGTTACTACTTGTAAGCAGTCTGTCAATTTGAGTCCAGTGTTCTTTTACAAAATTTGACTGATTAAGGGAAATTGGGATTGAATCTGCCAGCGTTGCCCATCATAGAGCAACAAAGTCAGGCCGATCGCCTCAAACTCAAATTCTATCTGTCGTGTTTCTAGGTCTATCCAGGCTTGTTGAAAGGTTGACGCATCCAGATTGCGAGAAGCGACGGTCACATGCGGAGTAAATGGACGCTGTTTGGCGATCGGATCAAGAATGCCAAGATTTGTCTCTAGATGCATCGTTAAATTGGCTTGCAGAGCTAAAAGATCAGGAGTTCTTAAGACATTAAGATATAAAACATGCGGGGCAAATGCCCCAAAGCCCGATAGGGTGACAGGGACAACAGGTTGCTGTTGCACAAATTGGTTGAGGCAAGTTTCCAGTTGCGGAAGAGTCTCGATCTGCCATAGAAAAGGAGCTTGTAGCGTTACGTGCGGCAACACGTTAGCTGTAGAAGTTTGGTAGCGATCGCTCAATTCCTGAATCACTTGATCAGCATAGGCTTGAATCTCTAGAGGTGGAATCAGAGCGATGAAGAAGCGTAATTTTTTTTGTCCTGTATGTTTTTGTCGGGACGCTGAAACCATACTCAGGAGGGAAGGTAAAGTAAAGATAATGGGTCGCCTTCCTTTAAAGTAGAGCCTATTTAGTGGAATGGAGCCATAATTAGGTTTTAGGACACTACCTGTAGAATCTATACGCTTATCGTTTGCCCGTTGCGATCGCTTGCTCAACGGCCCCGATTGCAACCTCTACCAGTCATATAAAGTTAAGATCTCACTATTTCTTCCGTTATCTGAGTTATCCTATTGCCTCATCAAGCTTCATGTCCGCTACATCACAAGATACCAATCAAGTCTTGATCAACTCCTTTGTCTCGATCTATATCATTATCATTTCTGCTCTCTAGCCCGCTTTCCTGGTTACGCCCATGAAATTTCGTCTCTTTCCTGCCCTGCTCTTGAGCCTTTGCCTTGCTACGCCCACAAAGGCTGAAAATCTTCAGCACACTCAGCAACTCATGAGCACTAAGCGCTGTCAGCGCTGCGATTTGAGCGGAGCAGGATTGGTCTATGCCAATCTCTCTAGTGCTGATCTAAGTGGAGCCAACCTCAGCCAAGCTAACCTCAGCCGGATTAATTTGAGCGGCGCAAATTGCGAGGAGCCAACCTGTCGGGGTCCGTTTTGTTTAGCGCTAACTTAAGCAACGCTGATTTATCAGGAGCCGACCTGCGCGGTGCTGACCTGCGCGGTGCCACCCTGACAGGAGCAACCTGGGAAGATGCGAACATTGAAGCAACAAATTTATTGGGAGCCGTAGGGCTACCCGCGACAATTGCCACGCCCGATCGCCTTTATGCCTGGGGACTAGCAGAAGCCCAGCGGGGTAATCTTCAAGGAGCAGTGGATAACTACAACCAGGCCTTGAGCCAGAAACCAGACCTGGCTCATGCCGTTTTGGCTCGCGGTGTAGCGCGCTTTCGGTTGGGCGATCGCTCAGGTGCTATGGAAGACGCAAAAGCGGCTGAGCAACTTTATCTATCGCAGGGCAATAGCCAAGGTCAGGAGATTTCTACACAATTTTCACAGGGGCTGGAAGCCATGCAAGAAGCAGAAGACAAGCAAAAACGTCGGGAGAGCGGTGGCGGTGGTGGCAATTTCTTGGGTTTCTTAGGATCAATTGCTGGATTGCTGCTGCAATTTGTTAGCCCTGGACTGCGAATTCCCTAACGTTCTGTTAAGCTACTCATCCCTGTCCAGCATCCCTGCTTAGCCCTTCAGGTCTTTGTGAATCTGAAGGGCTGAGTTCGTTCGTTTTAGTGACATTGGACTAGAGTTGAAAGTGCTGTTTATGTGCAAAGGCGATGGGGAAAAGCATGAGTTTTCAAACAGTTGATTTAACCCATTGCGATCGCGAACTCATCCATATTCCAGGCTTAATTCAGCCCCACGGCGCTCTCTTAGTGTTGAAAAATCCTCATCTGGAGATCATTCAGGTGAGCCAGAACACTCTGGAAGTGATTGGTTATCCTCCTCAAGAGCTATTGGGTAGATCGCTCTCAAATTTATTCGATCGCAAACAGATTGAAACGATTCAACAATGTCTATCAGAAGATTTTGAAAGCGTCAATCCTCTTAGCCTTTCTATTAAACAGACCCAAAAATCTCTCTATTTTGATGGAATTGTCCACTGTCGGGATAGTGTCATTGTGTTGGAATTGGAGAAAAGGAAAACAAGAGGAAATCCAGATTTTCTGGATTTCTATCAACAAATTAGAGGAACCATTACCCGTATCCAAAAAGCTGCGACACTGTCATCTATGTGCCAGATGGTTGTCAAGGAAATTCGGAAGCTCACTAACTTTGATCGCGTCATGATCTATCAATTTGATGCTGAAGGCGCAGGCAGCGTCATTGCAGAAGATAAGGTAGAACTGGGAATTTCCTATGCTGGATTGCACTATCCCCCCACTGATATTCCCAAACCAGCTCGACAACTCTACACCCTTAATTGGCTACGGATTATTCCCAATGTCAATTACCAACCCGTAGCCTTAATTCCAGTCAATAATCCGCTCACCGGTCAACCCCTCGATCTCAGTTTATCGGTGTTACGCAGCGTGTCTCCCATTCATGTGGAGTACCTGCAAAACATGGGAGTACAGGCTTCCATGTCCATTTCTATAGTGCAAGATCAAAAACTCTGGGGACTGATTGCTTGCCATCACGCTTCCCCTAAATATTTGACGTACAGCATCCGCACGGCTTGTGAATTTATTGGACAGGTAGTGTCCGTGGAATTGGCTAATAAAGAAGCCAATGAAGATTTAGATTACAAAATGCAGTTGAAGTCCCTGCAAACTCAATTTGTTGAATCGCTCTCTCAAGCCAACTATTTTCTGGATGGCATTGCATCTATAGAGTCTGATCTGCTGGCTTTGGTGAGTGCCTCTGGAGCAGCAGTTTGCAGTAGCGATCGCTGTATTTGCATCGGTGAAACACCTCCCGAAGCAGACATTAGGACTCTTCTGGGTTGGATCAAGCCTCACTTACACCACAGCTTATTTCAGACGCGATCGCTCTCGGAAATTTATCCCCCAGCTCTCCCGTTTAAGGCAGTTGCCAGCGGGGTGTTAGCCCTGGAAATTTCTAAAGTTCATCGTAATTATATTCTCTGGTTCCGCCCAGAGGTAATTCAAACCGTCAACTGGAGCGGCAACCCCAACAAACCCGCAGAAGTTCTAGAGGATGGTAGCTTGCGGTTGTCTCCTCGTAAATCCTTTGAGTTGTGGCAGGAAACAGTGCAGAACTATGCGCTGCCCTGGAAGCCCTGCGAAATTGAAGCGGTTGCCGAACTGCGAAGTCTGATTGTTGGCATTGTCCTGCGGCAAGCCGATGAACTGGCATCAATGAATACTGAATTACAGCGCAGCAACGAAGAACTGGATGCCTTTGCCTACATTGCCTCTCATGACTTGAAAGAACCGCTAAGAGGCATTCACAACTACGCCAACTTTTTGATGGAGGATTATGCCGATACCTTAAGCACAGATGGCATTGACAAATTGCAGACCCTGGTACGGCTAACTCAACGCATGGAAGACTTGATCAATTCACTCCTCCACTTCTCCCGGCTAGGACGGGCCGAATTGACATGGCAACGGGTTAATCTCAATGACTTAGCGCAACAGGCGATCGCTACGCTCACCATATCTCGCCCCCAAGATCCGATTGACTTTCGGATGTCCCGACCTCTACCTGTGGTGGAATGCGATCGAACACAGGTCAACGAGCTATTTACTAATTTGATTAGTAATGCCATCAAGTACAATAACAATCCGAAAAAGTGGGTAGAGATTGGTTTCATCGAAGCGGCAGCAGATCCGAAAACCGGGGAGCAATTGCCAGATTCTCCACCGACATCCCTTTCCTCCTCGCTCTTCACCTTTTATGTGCGCGACAACGGCATTGGCATTCCCGAAGAACATCAAGAGAAGATTTTTCAAATCTTCCGGCGGTTGCATGGACGGGACGACTTTGGGGGCGGAACTGGGGCAGGTCTGACGATTGCCCGCAAAATTGCCGAGCGGCACGGCGGTAGGATTTGGTTAGAATCTACACCCAACCAAGGCAGTATTTTTTATTTCACCCTATCAGCAGAGATTAAGGCATGACCTACATTTCCCCGTTTCCCATCAAACAAACTCCGCCATTGCTGGTTGTAGAAGATAGTAACGAAGACTTTGAAACACTAGAACGGTTTTTGCGCCGTTCTCCTCTCATCGGTTCTATTCAGCGATGTGTGAATGGCGACCAAGCATTGGCGTTTCTTTATCGGACGGGCAGGTATACCGACCCTCAAAGTGCTCCCCGTCCAGGCATGATTGTGCTTGACCTCAACCTGCCTGGAACAGATGGACGAGAAGTACTGCATCGCATCAAACAGGATCACAATCTCAAGCGAATTCCTGTCGTCGTGTTCACAACTTCTAACAATCCTAGAGATATTGAAGATTGCTACCAATACGGAGTCAACAGCTACATCATTAAGCCCATCAACTTTGCTCAACTCAAGCATGATATCCAGACGTTGGTGAACTATTGGTTTGAAGTTACCACCCTGCCCGATCTCTGAACCACCCAATCCCTGAGACTGCTCGATCACCAGGAGAACCCATTATGCACCGGCAACATCGCACCGTTCTAATTGTGGATGACGCTCCAGAAGACCGAGAACTCTACAGAAGATATCTGCTGCGTGACCCAGAGTATTCCTACACGATCCTGGAAGCCTCACTGGGACAGCAAGGGTTAGAGCTATTGCAACAGCAACCAGTGAACGCTGTGTTGTTGGATTATCGTCT
>JAAUOQ010000168.1 GCA_012034795.1 Leptolyngbyaceae cyanobacterium CRU_2_3 | reverse complement strand
CTCATCACCATCGCAAACATGAAGTTGCCCAGGTAGACGATCAGCGGTAGATGCAATTCCGATCGCTGAATCTCAGGCAGACGCTGTCTCCATAGCACGGCTGCTAGGGTGATGAAGACAATGCCTGTGCCCATCCAACCCACAAAGTTTTGGTAAGGCATGCCATAAAATGCTCCAGGCTGGTGCCAATACCAGAAAGGCATAGCGGTTTGACTCATGGCCGGGTCCAGGACAAAATCCCAAGAGGTGAGGAGCAATGCGCCTAACCCGATGGCTCCAGCTTGTGCCAGCCAGCCAAACTGGGGCAACCGGCGGCTCAAGCCGGTTCGAGCTAAGAGATAGGACGATAAACCCAAGTAGAACCAAGACAACGGAATCGTGAAAGGAACGAGACCCGAAATTTTGTAACCCAAACCGCTGAGATAGCTGTAGTTGCCAAATGGAAAGCCTGTACTGGTTCCCAAGAGTTCGCTGCTCAAAGAAATGCCGATCGCTGGAATCATGAACATTAAACTGTTCAGTAAACCTAGCGTCCGGTAAGCGTAGAGGGCAACGGCCAGTGTACCCAGCACAATGTACATGACACCACCACCCGCCATACTCCAGCGGAACATTGTTTGTCCAGCGGGTAAGAGCGACAAAAACTCAGGGTGGGGCATGACTAGCAGCAAGCCTGCCAGTCCAAATGCCATAGATACCAAATGACCGATTAGGCAGAAGCGCTCAATCCTCATCAATAGCTTCATTAATTACAGACTCCTAGACTTCAAAACTTTTATTGCCTAAACGAGCCGTTGTATGACTGCTTTAGAATAGCCACTTTAATGATCGTTTAATAAACTTGCAGAATTTTTATCTCAGTCAAGATTACTGCAAAATTATAAGATTTGTAAATTCTAAATTGAGGTTCTGCCCCAGTTGGCTATGTCCTCATGACTTTCCGATTAGCCAGTAAGTCGTAATTTCACCAAAGCCTTTAACGGGGATCGGTCCTCGTTTTCCAATTGATACTTGCCTTTCAGCTTCTCGTAGGTGGCTGGCGCAATCTGAATATAGCCTCCTTGCCCCTGAGATTCCATGCGACTGGCCAAATTTACCGTATCTCCCCACAAATCATAAGAGAATTTTTTTGTGCCAATTACACCTGCCACAACAGATCCAGTATTAATGCCAATCCGCAGCTGAAAAGGTTCGCCCAGTTGATTAGAAAATTTTGTGATCGTCCGGCGCATGGCCATAGCCATTTCTGCGATCGCTTCAGCATGATCAGGACGGGGATTGGGCAATCCACCAGCCACCATGTACTCGTCACCAATGGTTTTGATTTTCTCTAATCCATACTCTTCTGCAAGTTGATCAAACGCCGAAAAGATGCGATTGAGTAATTCTACTAATGCTTAGGGAAACCTGGGTCGCAAATGTCGTAAAGTCGACCAGGTCTGCGAATAGCACCGTCACGTTACGTAAACTATCAGCGATCGTCTCTGGTTTGCGCTTCAGGCGTTCAGCGATCGATTGCGGCAAGATACTCAGCAGCAGGCGCTCAGTTTCTTGCCGCTGAATGCGGAGTTCAGCCTCGGTCCGCCGACGCTCGGTAATGTCTTGCACGGTACCCTCGTAATAGAGCACGTCGCCATTGTCCTGTCTAACCGCTTGAACATTTTCTGAAATCCAAATAATATTTCCATCTTTGCGGTACACCTGTGACTCAAAATCCTCCACTGCGGTATAGCGACGGAGATAAGCACTCAGTTCCTCCCGGCGTCCAGGACGGACATACAAATTGCAGATATCGGTTACAGACGCCATCAGTTCTGCTGGAGAACGGTAGCCATAAATTTTTGCCAACGTCGGATTAGCACTGAGATATTCCCCCCTAGGGGTCACCTGAAAAATGCCTTCTAAACAATTTTCAAAAATACTGCGATA
Organism: Leptolyngbyaceae cyanobacterium CRU_2_3; assembly: GCA_012034795.1. Lineage (GTDB taxonomy): Bacteria > Cyanobacteriota > Cyanobacteriia > Elainellales > Elainellaceae > Drouetiella. Next base: position 6,760 of record JAAUOQ010000168.1, on the reverse strand, counting down.
CTTATCCTCTGCCTTTTGGCGTTCGGCAATTTCATATTGCAGTCTGACGTTTTGCAATTGCAACTCTTGTTGTAGGCGTTGCAAGGTTAAGTGAGTTTCTACTCGTGCCAGTACTTCTGCTAACTGGAATGGCTTGGTAACGTAATCTACCCCACCTGCCGAGAAAGCCTTGATTTTGTCTAATACCTCGTCTAAGGCACTGATAAAAATAATCGGGATACTGCGAGTGTGGTCATTACTCTTTAACTTTTGGCAAACTGCATAGCCATCCATGTCTGGCATACAAATGTCCATCAGGATCAGTTCGGGTGGTGCAATCTCAATTGCCTCTAGCGCCAGTTGTCCACTTTTAGCTGTCTTGACGATATAGCCCTTCTGAGTTAGCAAGCGCGACAGCAACACCAAATTATTGGGGACATCATCCACAATCAAAATACTTCCCCGGCCGGTTTCGGGTTGATCACTATTCATCGTAATCCGCTTACCTGCTGTTCCAGAATGGGGTGGGCGATCGCAACTAGCCAATCATGCTCCATAAAGACGCTTTTTCAAAACATCCTAATTCTTCCCTCAATTTTATGAATATTTCTATGGATATTTATTCTCTATTCCTAAACGGGAATCAGCCAGAAATCTCCTGCATCCTTTCTTTATAATGATGGGAAACTATAGCCATCCCAAATCAGTCGTGAGAAAACCCAAAATGAGGTTTAGGGACTTCGTCCCCCAAGAGGCGCACTGCCCCTCCACCCCTGCCTCACCAAATCATTAAGACTGCTATAGGCTGTGTAGAGCTAAGTCTAAGGAGCAAACCACCGGAATTGAGTAACGCCAATGTACCGTGGAACACATGGCTTCATCTTAGTGGAAATTTTTAAATGGTCAATCATCACTATTTCTCAAAGCTTTTTACTGGATGGACTTGACATTCTGTCCAAACCTTTTTTAACAACATCCCGTTAAAACCTTGCGGCAAATGTGACTGATTTCTATAGACTGACTAAAGAATACTTGACGATAAAGAGTTGACGAGAAATTGTGACGACCGTATCCATTATTGGGATTGTCTTAGTGGCTTTGGGTATCCTTATTACCCTTAGCTGGCTTTTGTTCGAGGCGCAGTTTCGCAGTCGTCCGGGCAATCTATTAGAAATTACAGCAGGAGATTGGGATCTAGCTGTTTATGAACCCGATCACTATCAACTAGTCGGGGAGTTATCGTTAATTAACCACACCCAGCGGTTCGAAGTGATGGTGCCGGAGCTAAAAGCCGACGCGACTTTGCTGTCCAAGGGCAGCTTAGACCACATTTCCACCCATCTGCGGATTATTCCGTGCCATCCAGATGCTACAGCACGATCAGATGGCTACTGGTTTGCCTATATTGTCAAGCGCAACCCCACTCGTTTGCAAATTGTGCTCGAAATTCGGGGTGAAGAACTGGCTGCGCTCCAGTCAGCTTGGGTGCGGGTACGGTGCATCACCTATGGACCCGAAGGACGAGTTCCCAAAACTCGCCATGTCATTGTCCCACTGCAATTCCCAGCGATCGAAGATTCACAGCGCTGGCGACCCACAGCGATCGCCGATGTTCTGCCCGTCCGTACCCACTTGCTGACTCATTTAGACAACCCTGTAGAAATAGTGAAGCGCTACGTTTTGCCTCATGCTCAGCCTGGAGATGTTGTCACCATTGGCGAAACACCATTGGCGCTCATGCAGGGACGGTTCCGGCATCCATCAGAAGTGCGTCCAGGCTGGTTGGCAAAACGGTTGTGCTATTACTTTATGCCAACCTCCAGCTTGGCAACGGCTTGTGGGTTGCAAACTTTAGTAGATGTCGTAGGAGCGTGGCGGGTTTTCTGGGCTTTCGCGTTGGGCGCAATCGCCAAAAAATTCCTGAATCAGCCGGGTGTTTTCTATCGTTTGGCAGGCGAACAGGCCCGCCTCATTGATGATGTCACGGGAACCCTCCCTCCCTATGATCAATTCATTGTGCTAGGACCTCAAGATCCCCAACAGGTGGTTGACCAAATTCAAAAAGAGACAGGGTTGGCAGCAGCTATCGTAGACGCGAATGATTTGAAAGCGGTTAAGATATTGGCAGCAACCTCTGGACTTTCCGAAAAATTCTTAGAACAAGCACTGATCAGCAACCCGGCACGGCAATGCCGATGAGCAGACACCTGTTGTTCTAATTCGACCAACCGGCTGATGGAGTCTCTTACATTAGGCAAAAATCCACCATATTCATCGTTATCTTGGTTATCTTGGAAGTATGACTTCAGTTCTTCCCTCAACTTCAACCCTAACTATTCGCTCGTTTCAACGCCGCGATCTAGACGCGATCGCCAATCTGAACCGCTACTGAAACGGACGTAGAAACTAAACGATGATTCGGTGGATACTGCACAACAAATGCAAGTAATCCGACGGTGGTATAGCTTGTTGAAGTTTCTCAGCCTATTTCCCAATCCGCTGCGCTATTTCTTTTGTGCCTATGTAGCGGAGCAAGCGGCTCGCGTTTGCGGCATGATCCAAGTAGCACCCTTCAATAAAACTCGTAGTACTTGGCGGGTGAAGCGAGTTGCGGTTAGCCTAGCCGCTCTGAGTAATGGGAGCCACTGTCTACCTAGCGATATTGGGTCGCAGTTGCTGCGCCATTGCTTTCAAGCCATCTGGGAAGCGAGAACCTGGCTGATTGAAGTTAACGTCAACGATAACTCGACTTTGGCGCTCTATCGTCAAAATGGCTTTCAAACCCTGGCTCATACGACTTATTGGGCGATCGCCCTGAAGTCCAAAGAAACCTCTCAGACCGAGAGCCAGATTTGCCAAACCTGCTGCCTGTGAGCAATGCCGATGCTGTATTACTCCACCAGCTTGATACAGTTGCTATGCCACCTTTGGTCAGGCAAGTGTTTGATCGGCATGTGATTGATTTCAAAATTGGTCTGTTTGGCTCCATTGCTCAAAGTTTAAACAATTGGCTCAATAAAACTGAAGTGATTAGCGGCTATGTGTTTGAACCTCAACGCAAAGCAGCAATCGGCTATTTTAAGCTTCAGCTTTGCCAAGACGGCTCCCATCCTCACAAAGCAGAGTTGACCGTCCATCCAGCCTATACTTGGCTTTATCCAGAACTTTTAGCACAAATGTCCCGATTGATCAAAGACTTGCCTGATCAGTCGCTTCAGCTTGCCTCAACTGATTATCAGCAAGAGCGCGAAGAGTTTCTAGAACAAATTGGTGCAACTCGCATTGAGCACACCCTCCTAATGTCTCGCTCGGTTTGGCACAAGTTGCGTGAATCTCGGTTTGTGGCGCTAGAAGGACTGCAACTCTCCGAAGTTCTGCAAACTTTGCAGCCTAGTCGCAAGCCTGTACCTGGACGGTTTTCGTTTGCCCATCCAGTTTCCCCAGAATCAACAGACTCTATTCCTCCCCTCTCTCTCTCTAAAAAAGTGCTCCCCTCCGCTGATTTGCCAGAAGGCATAGAAAACATAACAGACTGAGTTTGCCGTATCCTAATTGAATCAGCTTTGCCGTGTCCGTACATTATGATTTACTCCTCTAGCCACATATCAGCCTTGGGGCTTGATGTAGGAACTAAGCGGATTGGGGTAGCAGGGTGTGACGGTACCGGTTTAATTGCTACTGGACTGACAACTATTGAGCGGCGATCGTTTGCTCAAGACGTAGATCAGCTTAGCCATTGGGTAGAGCAGCGTCAGGTGCAAGTTTTGGTTGTAGGATTGCCCTACAGAATGGATGGCTCTATCGGTTTTCAAGCCCAACAAGTTCAAAAGTTTGCTAAGCGCCTCAGCCATGCACTTCAGCTTCCTGTAGAATACGTCGATGAACGCTTGACCTCTGTCCAGGCAGAGCAGCTATTGTGTGCAGAAAATCGCGCTCCTTCCCGTCATAAGGGATTGATTGATCGCAAAGCAGCCGCTATTATTCTGCAACAGTGGCTTGATGAGCGGCGAAGCAGAGGGGGTTCGTAGAGGAAAGGGGATAAAACTTTCGGACTCATCTTCAATCCTCTAACCCCTTATGCACCGATTGCGAGATACTTGGGGAGTGTCTTTCAGGACAAACCGACCCTATAGAATGTCTGAGTTGAAACTATGACGAGAAAAAATTTGGGAATGGATGAAACAGGCATGGAAGATGATTCGCCTACAGTTAGCTTAACGGACGAACAAGGGCGATCGTTACTCTGCTATGTCGAACGTTCCCTGCCCCTTGAAGGATCGGAATATGTTCTACTCCTCCCGGTTGATAGCCCCATCGAAGTGTTTGCCTGGGAAGATGATGACGAGTCTGAAGAGGATGATGAAGTCCTAGTCGATATAGAAGAAGATGAATTAGAAGCCATCTTTGCAACAGCAAGAGCTGTTTTAGCAGAAGAAGATTTGATTCTCCATCGCACGGCCCTGACGCTGACTGCCAGCGGTGATTTGCCCGAAGTTGCAGAAGAAGACATCATTACACTAGATATCGAGGATGACCAAGGTCAGCTTAATTTTGAACAGTTTCAGCAGTTAGCGTCTTTCTTCTTTGAAGACCAGGAATACGTCATTTGTACTCCCCTCGATCCTCTGCTGTTCTTTGCTCGCATGAATAATAAAGGAGAGCCAGAATTGCTCTCTCCTGAAGAATTTCAGCATCTTTTGTCTCTAGATGAATTTAAAGCAATTCAGTCTGAGTTAGAGCAGCATGATCACTCTGATGAGGAGGATTAGCCGTGAGCGTTGGGTGTTGGGTGTCAGGTTTTAGGAAGGGGTTGAGAATTTTGCAGGCTCTAAAGTTTGCCCTCTCAGAAATGAGAATTAAATAAACTGCGATTCTTGTGGGATGGGCATCTGCCTGTCTATGTGGGCGTTGGCGAAGCCTGTCTGGAGAACAGGGATACCCACCCCACACTTTATTTAATCCACAATCCAAGGTCTTGGTATTTAGGATTAGCTAGTATATCTAGCTACTACCCTGCGCCTGATTATCTTAATACTGATTCTCTAAAATCCAGATTCTCACTCCCTATGAAAACAGCTTCCCGTCTCTCAAAATGGTTCTTCTACTTGCTAATATTGCCCATCGTCTTAGGCGTTTCTGCTTGGCAAGGATGGGCATGGTGGAGCTGGGCTAGCGCTCCCTCTACACCTAACCCTGCTGAAGGGGCTGTTAATGGAGGCACAGCTATCCCAGCCGTTCAGGCTCAAGCCATTCAAATTAGGATTGCTGAGGGCACAACTGCTCAACAAATTGGAGAAGATTTGCAGGCAGCAGGGCTTATTCGATCGCTGGATGCCTGGAATTTGTGGACAAAGCTACAATCGTTGCAAAATCGCGCAGGCAACTTCCAGGCTGGAACCTATGAAATTTCACCCTCTGAATCATTGCCTGATATTGCCAACAAGCTCTGGGATGGCAAAGTCGTAGAGCGTAGCTTCACCATTCCAGAAGGTTGGTCAATTCAGCAAATGGCTACCTACTTTGCAGGGCAGGGCTATTTTTCAGCCGATGATTTCATAGCGGCAACCCAAGTCATTCCCCGCGATCGCTTCCCTTGGCTGCCAGAAAACCTCACCAACCTGGAAGGCTTTCTCTACCCTGATACGTACAGCCTTGCCGGACAACTGACGCCCCAAGGTGCAATAGACCAAATGCTGGATCAGTTTGGGCAGGTGGCTCTACCTCTGTATCAGCAAGCTCAAGGGCAGACCCCTTATACTTTAGTGCAATGGGTGACGCTATCGAGCTTGGTAGAAAAAGAAGCAGCAGTTAGCCAGGAGCGTCCACAAATTGCCAGCGTTTTTGCTAAACGCTTGCGACAAGAGATTCCGCTGGCATCAGATCCAACCGTGGAATATGGTTTGGGCATTCGCCAAACTAAAGAACAACCTTTGACACTGGCTCAGGTGAACACCCCCTCGCCTTACAATACGTACCTCAATCCGGGATTGCCACCCACCCCGATCGCTAGCCCTGGACGGGCTAGTTTAATAGTCTCCCTGAATCCTCCGGATACAGAATACCTGTACTTTGTCGCTCGCTATGACGGTACGCATGTGTTTAGCAAAACCCTGGCAGAACATGAAGCGGCTCAGGGGAAAATTAGAGACGGGGTAGAGGCACAATCCGAAACTCAAAGATCGCCAGTAACTCCGGTACCTTCACTGTCTCCGGCTGCACCAGAAGCCCAACCGACAACCGGTGCCCCCAACTAAGAATCATACCTCACTCAGTTCTAAACTAAAGCTAATTCCGCAGCAATCGGTTCCAGCTTGGTTGATTCAGCCTATTTCAGGGGACAATAGACTTGCGACAGGCGATTGCTGCCTGTGAGTTGTAATCAACCCATTCAAAATTTCGCTATGTCCTGGGGCAAACTCCTGCAACCTGATTTGATTCTGGGGAACTCTGTGTTAAGCATTACCCCTGAAATTCTACAACAGCATGACCTGCAAGGGTTAGTGCTAGATGTTGACGAAACATTAGTGCCTATCAGCATGGCTGAAGCGTCGGATGAACTCCGACAATGGGTTGAGTGTATTAGCCCGACAGTCAATCTATGGCTGGTGAGCAATAACTTGAGCCAGGTGCGAATTAGTCGGATTGCCAAATCCTTAAGCCTGCCCTACATCTTAGGCGCCCAAAAACCCTCCCGGCGCAAATTGCGGCAAGCCGTAACCGCGATGGATCTGCCAATTGAGCGGGTAGCTATGGTGGGCGATCGCCTATTCACCGATGTACT
>JAAUOQ010000167.1 GCA_012034795.1 Leptolyngbyaceae cyanobacterium CRU_2_3 | reverse complement strand
ATCTCGCAAATTACCCTAGCGCTGAAAGAACACATCCAAGTCTCTAGTGTACATATTGTTTCTCATGGTACTTCGGGCTGTTTACAGTTGGGGAAGACTGTTCTTAGCCTGGACTCCTTAAGTCAATCTGCGGATCAATTGCGGCAGTGGCGGCAAGCTCTGAGTGCCGATGCCAATCTCCTGTTCTATGGTTGCAATGTAGCAGCAGGCGAGACTGGCAGGGCCTTTGTAGAGCAGATCAAACAGCTTGTGGGCGTAGAAATTTCGGCTTCTTCAACCCTCATCGGCAATGCTGAACAAGGTGGAAATTGGCAACTTGATGTGACTACAGGGGAAATTTCGGCTCCTCTAGCATTTTCTCCAGAAGTGATGGCTGCCTATCCTGCTGTTTTGGCAGATACCTTCATCGACGAAGATTTTGCCGATGCGGGAGATAGCACACCGCCTCCAGACTGGAAAACCGACATCATTGCAGGTGATCCCGTTCTTGATCAATGGCGGTTTAATAATCCCAAACCCCGCAACTTGCCAGATACCATCACTCAGCCTGCCGCAATTTTTGACAGTGATTTTCTCTCGAACGATGACAAAAAGAGAATGTAGCACTTGTGTCGCCGGTGTTTGATGCTTCGGCTGAGTCGCAAATATTTCTGCAATTCGATCAGAAATACGTCGGGATTATTGATCCGGTCTATGGCAGTGAGGTTTTTGTTGAGGTCTACAACGGGACAGAATGGAAGCAGGTTATTAATCAAGTAGATGATGTCACAGGAGTGACCCGGATCGATATTTCAAAAGAAGCGGCTGGAGTCAAGGATGCTCAAGTTCGCTTCCGTTACACGGGCAACTGGTCCCAGTACTGGGCGATCGATAACGTCAAAGTCGTGGATGCGCTCACACCAGGCGTAACAGTATCGGGAAGTCCTCAAGTCAGCGAAGATAATGTGCCCGATCCTCGCAACTTTCAATTTGTGCTGAATAGCAAACCCACTGCTAATGTCACCCTCGATTTCACGGTCGATCAGCAGCAGCTCCAACCCATTGCTTCACTCACGTTTACACCAGACAACTGGAATGTTCCCCAAACTGCGAAAGTGACTGCGGTGGCAGATGGCATGGACGAGGGCAACGAGCAAACCAGCCCTATCCAAATTAAAGCAACGAGTTTGGATGGTAATTACAGTGGCTTGAAGATTCCTGATGCGATCGCCAGTATTACTGACAACACGATTCCTGGATTCCCCAGCTACCGCACCGTTGAAAAAACCTTCGCGGATGTAGAGAAGTTAGCCATCAACAATCCTGATATTGCAAGCTGGATAGACATTGGCGATAGTTACGACAAACTAACACCGGGTGGCCCAGCAGGGTATGACCTGCGGGTACTAGAACTGACCAACAAGAATATTAATCCTGTGGGTGGTAAGCCCATTTTGTATGTTGAAGCTGGCATTCACGCCCGCGAATACTCGACTAACGAAGTATTAACTCGTTTCGCTGAGCAACTGGTAGGTGGCTACGGGGTAGATGCTGACATCACCTGGCTACTCGACTACTTCCAAATTGACATTAACCCGGTGGTGAATCCAGACGGTCGGAAGTTTGCCGAACAGGGCTATCTATGGCGTAAAAACACGAATGCTACCCCCCCTCCTGGCTCCGACCCGGCGGATTTCCCTAGCTATGGCGTTGACCTCAACCGTAACCATGATTTTGAGTGGGGTGAGGTAGAAGGCGGCTCCAGTGGTGATCCCACCTCGGAAGTTTACCGAGGAGATAAGCCCGCTTCGGAGCCAGAAACTCAAGCCGTTGAGAATTTTGTCAAAACGCTATTTCCCGATCGGCGGGGGCCTAACAGAAGCGACGCTGCTCCAACGGACACTAGCGGCGTTTTTCTGGATCTGCACAGCTACGGCAACACAGTCCTCTATCCCTGGGGTTCGACAGAAGAACCTGCCCCTAACAAAGAGGGGCTGCGAAATTTGGGGCTGAAGTTTGGCTATTACACTGATGCTAACGGTACGCCTTATGATATCTATCAAGCGATCGGGCTATATCCTACCGATGGCACAACAGACGATTGGGCTTATGGCGTTTTGGGCGTTGCTGCCTACACCTGGGAATTGGGTACCGATTTCTTTGAGTCTAGTGAATATTTTGAAGCGTCGATCGCTCCTCAAATCATTCCGGCTTTAATGTATGCTGCCAAGTCTGTTTATCGTCCCTATGAGACGAGTTCGGCTCCAGAGTCTATTTCTGTGGAAACGGATCTGCCCCAACTGGTGTCGGAAACGATCACTGAGATCACGCTCACAGCCAAAGCCGACGACACCCGCTACGCTGACAGTAATGCAGATACCTCGCTGACTGAGGGCAAAGATCTGCCCACCCCAAAAACCATTACGGGTGCGCGCTACAGCATTGATCAACCATCCTGGATTCCGGGTGTCACAACCTATGAGTTGTCCGCAGCAGATGGCGCATTTGACAGCCCAGTCGAGGCTTTGACTGCTAAATTGATACCTCAGAACTGGCTCCCGGTCGTCATATTATCTTTGTTGAAAGCAAGGATGCAGACGGGATTTACGGTGTGCCGACTGCTACATTTGTAGATGTTTTGGAAGATCCTGAGAATGCAATTGTGAAAAAGGGAGGCAATAGCAATGAAACCTTAATTGGCAGTGATTGCGACAATGATGTGATTTATGGTTTTGGGGGCAATGATAACCTTGCTGGTGGACTCGGCGAAGACCTCCTCTTTGGCGGCGATGGTGATGATGTGATTCGGGGTGATCTTAACAAGCCAGGAGATGCCGATACTTACGTGGGTGACAGTGACATTCTCTATGGAGGTAAAGGGAACGATCGCCTAGGCGGTAAAGGCGGCAGTGACAAGCTCTATGGCGATGATGGAGATGATACGCTGTTTGGCGACGCTGGGGATGATTTGCTCCGGGGCGGCAAAGGCAAAGACCGGCTCATAGGCGGAGCGGGTGAAGATACATTTGCCTTAGCCTACGGCGAGGGAACCGACATCATTACAGATTTTAAGGTAGGTAAAGATCTGATTGGCTTAGTCGGCACGATCAAGCTGAATCAGCTTTCCCTCAGCCAGAGCGATCATTCGACGCTGCTCACTTTGGGTAAAAATGTGTTGGCGCAGATTACAGGGGTGACGGTTAGTCAGTTGACAGAGGCATCCTTTGTCAATATTGCGCCAACCGCCTAATCCACAGGTGAAGTGCAGGCAACTAACTACAACGTTCTACCCATTCTACTTCGGGTAGTTGTCCAGCCCGGATAGAAGTGACGCGATCGCCATCGGTTTCAAAGACCCAGCGGTAATTGCGATCGTTGGGCAGATTAGGCTGAGGCGTGACCGTCAGATCATGCCCTCCGGATACGTACTTATGCTCGCTAACCTCAACTTGTCCTGGATAAAGGGCTAGAATTTGGGCTTCTGTATCCCCGATTTTAGCCCCGCTCTGGGTCGTAATTTGGCTGATGCCGTTTGTAGGACTCGCGAGATCGATCCGAACAATGCGATCGCCATTGAGCATAAACTCTAATCCGTCCCATTCATTTTGCAGTTTCACGTAGCTGTAACTTTCATATTTTGCTTGAATTGCATAGTTCTCACAGAATTCTCCTGTCGTAGTTTTTGAGGGTTCAAATTCTCGACCATCTCCTGTATCCAAGTTGAATCTGTACTTTTCAATCTCAGTAGACCGCAATGGGGTTTTGGGGCGCGCGTTGCGCGTCCCAAAACCCGGAAAATCAGGATTTTGAAAGGATGATTTGGAGCTTTGCGATCTGCTAAATCTATGCTGGTATTTAGAGCAACAAGGAGATCAGCGATGAAACTAAAAGATAGTGCTGCAACAATCTTGGGCATGGCTACTTTTCTGAGTCATTTTGCCTATTCAGTTCAGGCACAACCCGTCCCTTTAAGACCAGCCACTTTAATCAGCACAACAGACGGCTTGCCTTCTTCAACCGTTGAAGATCTACTGAACCGAGGTTTGGAGCAAGCAAAACAAGGTCATCTTCAGGCTGCCATTTTACAGTATACTCAGGCGCTTCAAGCTCAACCCAACTATGCTCCAGCCTATCTCAATCGGGGAATTGCCTATCATGATCTGGGGGATTACAACCAGGCGATCGCCGATTTTCAAGACGCCGTAAAAGCGGCTCCTAACGATGCTGAAGCTTACTACAATTTGGGAGAGGCACGCTTCCATATTGCCGATTTGCCGGGGTCACTTCAAGACTTGAATCAGGCGATCGCGTTGAACTCCAATCATGCCAAAGCCTACAATAGCCGAGGGGTAGGTTCACGCCATGATTGGCAATTTAGAGCAAGCCATCGCCGACTTGAATCGGGCAATCCAGATTGATCCTAACAATGCCGACGCTTACTACAATCGAGGCAAAGCCCGAACTGAGCAACGGGATGCAGCCGGAGCGATCGCCGATTATACCGAGTCCATCCGGCTTGACCCCACGTTAGCAGGAGCCTATGGCAATCGAGGGTTGCTCTATGCTGAAACAGGTAAACCTGCCGATGCGATCGCTGATTTACAGCAAGCCGCTCAACTGTTTCAGCAACAGGGTGACCGGCAGAGCTATCAGCAAACGTTGTTCTTCATTCAGCAAATTCAGCGATCGGAAAAATAGCCCTGAAGCCTTGAAGCCCTGAGTGTCCTAGGCGATCGACGAGACTTACTTAGCCACCCACTGCTGAGAGTTAGCAATAGTATCGATCGCCTGTTCCAGTTCAGTCAGCGATCGAGGGGCGTTGTCTAAACCGGAATGACCAGTAGCACCATAATGCCAGATGCGCTTGCTCTGCCCATTCAGCGTCACAGAAGTCCAAGCACCCGGTAAATCAGTGGCATCTGTGGTATATTGGTCGGCTAGCGAGAAGAACTGAGCCGCTTCAACAGCTTGAACAAGCTGCTGGACTTGGGCAGGGCTAATTTGGGCAGTTTGTCTGCCCTGGACGGACACAAAAGCTCTGCCCTCATACGTAACTCTACCATCTCCGTAAACCGTCAATTGATAGATTGGGCAAGTGCCAAAACAAGCCGTTCTCTCTAGAGAAATCACTAAATCTGAGTAGGTTGGGGTTTGAGCAACCGCAATTGGCAAGGCAGCATTGAGCGTCAGGGCCAGCAGCGGACTACCCCCCAAGACAAGGCAAAGGCTAGCAAGAAGAATAGATTTCATATTCACACTCCTCAACGGGTTTCTAGCAATGGGTTTTCTGGCAAGTATGTTTCCAGCATTGCTCAGGTTTTAGCGCCATAGACGTGAGTTGCTAAAATCGTAACGCTTGAGCACTAGCCAATTTTGGACTAATCTTGCAGCGTTGCCGCGATCGCCCGGAAGTTCTCTAGTCCGGCAGCGAGGTCTTCAATGATTTCGAGGGCTAGGATGTCCGGATCGGGCAGGTTGTCAAGGTCGGTGAGGCTATTGTCTTTCAGCCAGAAGATATCGAGGCTGGTTTTGTCGCGGGCAATCAGTTCGTCGTAGGTGAACTTCCTCCAGCGTCCTTCGGGGTGGCTGTCTGACCAGATTTCCTCTCGTTTGTGGCGATTTTGCGGCTTGTAGCAGGCGATGAAGTCTTCTAAATCCCGCTTCTGCATTGGGTTCTTTTTCAGAGTGAAATGGACGTTGGTGCGGAAGTCGTAATACCAGACTTCCTTCGTCCAGGGGTCTTTGGCCGCGGGTTTGTTGTCGAAAAATAGGACGTTTGCCTTCACACCAGGCTTGTAGAAGATACCAGTCGGCAAGCGCAGGATAGTTGTAGGTCGGTCTTTTCCATCAGCTTTTTGCGGACTTTCTCCCCGGCTCCGCCCTCGAACAGGACGTTATCGGGCAACACCACCGCCGCTTTACCCGTGATTTTCAGCAGGGTGCGGATGTGCTGGACGAAGTTAAGCTGCTTGTTGGAAGTGGTCGCGTCGAAGTCTTGGCGGTTGTAGGTGAGGTCGTCGTCTTCCTGTTCGCCTGACTCGTTGGTGAAGGTCATGCTGCTCTTCTTGCCAAAGGGCGGATTTGCCAGCACATAATCGAAGCTGTCGGCGCTGGGGGCGATCAGGGCATCCTGAGACGAAATCATCGAGTTGCCGCCAATATCCCCGATGTTGTGCAAGAACATATTCATCAACGCCAGACGGCGGGTGCTTTGGACAATCTCGTTGCCGCGAAAGGTGTTGTCTTTGAGGAAGCGGGTTTGCTCACGGTCTAGCTTGTGGTTCGCCACTAGGAAATCGTAGGCGGCGAGGAAGAATCCGCCTGTGCCGCAGGCTGGATCGGCGATCGTTTTCATTGGCTCTGGGCGAATGCATTGCACCATTGCCCAGATCAGGGCACGGGGGGTGAAGTATTGTCCGGCTCCACTTTTGGTGTCTTCGGCGTTCTTTTCCAGCAGCCCTTCGTAGATTTCGCCTTTGACATCGGCTCCCATGACCACCCAGTTTTCTTTGTCGATCATGTCGATGATCTTGAAGAGTTTGGCGGGGTCTTGAATTTTGTTCTGCGCCTTGGTGAAAATCTGCCCTAGGATGCCTTTCTGGGTGCTGAGTTCCTGAAGGGTTTTGAGGTAGTGGGCTTCTAGTTCTGCACCGCGTTTGGCGCAGAGGCATTCCCAGTTGTAGGCGGGCGGGATGCCAGAAGGGCGAAGGTATGGCGGTTTGCTGTACTCTTCTGCCATTTTGAGGAAGAGCAGGTAAGTGAGCTGCTCCAGATAGTCGCCATAGCCGACGCCGTCATCGCGAAGGGTGTTGCAGAAGCTCCAGACTTTGGAAATGATGCTGGTGGTGCTCATGGGTTAGCCATCATCAATCATCGAAGGGGTTAAACAGGGAAATTCCACAATCTTGAAAGTCGCGCACATTGCGAGTGATGAGCGTCAGATCGTGAACCTTGGCGGTAGCAGCGACTAGCATATCTGCTTGGGTTCGTGGTTTACCGTGAGTTTGGAGTGTGCCACGTAGAATTCCTGCTTGTAGGGCGATCGCTCAGAGACTGGCAAGATGAGGCAGTTCATCTGCAAAAACTATTCAAACCACGCTTGAATCCGAGGATTAGGTTTTGCGGATAATCCATAAATAATTTCTTCCAGAGTGATGACACTAATTGAGATCAGCGACACTCCGCTGCTCCAAGCTAAAACGTTTTCGTTCGGTCGAGGTCGAACGAGTTCGCTGATGATGTTGGTATCGCAAAGAATGGTCATGCAGTCTTAGGCAAAGGGATTGGCGCGATCGCTTCTAGCAGGAATGTCTAAAACATAGTTCTCTTCTTGAGCAACTTGTCGAAGTTCTGCAAAGGCACTTGCCAGGGAAGGTTGAGGGGGCTGTGATGGGGTGGATGCGTTGGGTTCAGGCAGTTGTTGCAGCAGGTTAGCGATCGCCTCTGACAAGGAAATTTGATGGCTGGCGGCCCAGGCTTCTGCTTTCTGAAGCAAGGCTTGATCAATTTCAAGGGTAATAGTGGTTTGCATCGGGCTTTGGTTTTTGGGGGTTGAGTTCCTTCTCAGCTTAATACGCACAGTGTGCCTACATCTCCTCCTCACCGCCATACAACGCGATATCCTCGTATAGTTCTGTCAGGGAAAATTGCAAATCTACGCTGGATAAAAAGACTTCACAATCTGCGGGTGCGGGTTCCTCAATGAAGGAGTGAATGAGTTCCCAGTTACCGCGTTCGTTCAGTCGGTAACATTCCACGCTCATACGATCGGGGTCAATTAGCAGATACTCTTTCAAGGTAGCAATGCGGCGATATTGCCGAAATTTCTGACCTCGATCGGTCGATTCTGTGCTGGGAGAAAGGACTTCTACAATGAGGCAAGGATAGTAAATGGCTTGGCGGGCAGTGCGATCGCGGGGGTCGCAGGTGACTGAGAGATCGGCATAGTAAAAGGGGCCATCGGTGCGGATGCCAACTTTTGCGCCGCTGGTCAAAATCTTACAGCCTTTGCCCCGCAGATGGTTCTTCAGCAAAGTTGCGAGGTTGACTGCAACTTGATTGTGGGGAATGGTGCCGCCCGTCATGGCAAACACCTCGCCGTTCCAATATTCGTAGCGGAGGGGCTGTTGTTCTTCCCAGTCGAGATATTGCTGGGGAGTCATTTTAGGGCTGCTGGGGCTAGCGATCATAGTCCTTCTAAGCTCAGTTGACTCTCTTTGTTCGATTTGGCTTTTCTGGGTGTGGGTGGTTTTTCCTGTATTTTCGCTTTCTCCTGGCGGATGCGCTCTAGCAGTTTTTCAGCGGGTTCGTCGTTGGGGTCTTGTGGGACGAGTTTGCCTTCAAAAGCGCGCTTTAGGATGCTTTGCCGCAGGGCTTCAGAGCGTTTCAGGTTGGCTTCGATCGTGGCTTCGAGGCGATCGCAGATGGAGAGGCGCGATTCGATTTCTTGGACAATTTGTTCTTGTTCTTCTTCAATCTGAAGCGGAATTTTCAGATTCTCAATCTTGGATAAACTTAGAGTATGCAGCCCAGACGTTGATCCAGCTACTTTTTTAATGAATTCTCTCCCTTGATGAGAAAGCAAGAAGTGTAAAACGCACTTAACATTAATATGATTTCGGGGTCTTGCTTTAATTAGATGATTCTGATGCACACAAGGATGAATTTTCCCATTCCAAATAGCAACTCTACCAATTTGGTCGATGCTGCCATTCCCTCGACAATCAAAAGATCATTTAATT